>JBPCWB010000704.1:0-4481 GCA_051009955.1 Hyphomicrobiaceae bacterium
TCACGGTTCCATTGATCATCACCCTATTATCAGTTCCGATACTGGGCGAACGGGTCGGCTTGCATCGCGGTGGCGCTGTGATCGTTGGCCTCATCGGCGTTCTTGTCGTCGTTCGCCCCGGCACCTCTGAGTTGACGCTGGGGCATGCGGCAGCGTTGGTCGGTGCGTTCACATCGTCGCTGGCATCGATCATCGTGCGCAGGATCGGCCGAGACGAGCGCGAACTGGTCCTGCTGATGTATCCGTTGCTCGGCAGCTTCCTGGTGATGGGAAGCATGATGCCATTCTACTACCGGCCGATGCCGCTCCAGGACCTGGCCGCCATTGCCGTTGTTGCTGCCCTTGGCTTCATCGCGCTGAACTGCATGATCGCCGCTTACAAGGCCGGTGAGGCGGTCGCCGTAGCGCCAATGCAGTATTCGCAGATCTTGTGGGCGTTAGCCTATGGCGCGCTCCTTTTCGATGAGCGACCAGATGTGCAAACGCTTGTGGGTGCGGCAATCATCATTGCAAGCGGCGTCTATATTGTTCTGCGGGAAAACCGAACGAACATCTCGGTCAACAAGCCGGTGCTGCGCTCGCGCGGTCGTTTGATTGCCGGGGCGTACTTCGTTATTGCACCGATGCTGCGGGCGAGCCGCAAGCGAAAATCCAAAGACCAAGACAAGGTCAGCCCCAAGACCAAGATCGCAGCCTGAAGCCGGCGGCCCCCGTTAGAAGGACTCTGGTAGAAAAAGATCCGGTTGCAAGAAGTGCTTATCCGCTATGTCCTGCGACGTGCCGAGCGTTGCGTTCTTCATCAACTGCACCAGTCGGTCGCAGAGCGTTCGAACGGGCGTACTGATCACCATGGTCACGTAACGATCGATAAGCCCAGCGCGCGATTCCGCCGTCAAGGGGTGAACAACGAGCGGTACCTCGCCTGGTTCTCGCGCCTCGCGCAATGCTGCAATGGCGCCTTCCATGCCGCCGCCGGCAATGTAGATGCCGCGTAAGTCCGGAAACCGGTTCAACAGGTCAACCGTCATCTCGTAGGTGAGTTGGCGCGTTTCGAGATTTGGGATGGCATCGCGCAGGTGGAATTCGGGTGCGCAGTCGCGAAAATAACTGCGCAGGCCGAGCTCCCGTTGTTGATGCGCCTGCCAGCGATGCCCTCCGATCAAAATAGCAATCGTCCCGGGAGCACGCGCGATGCCGGCCAGCATCCATCCCGCTGTCCGGCCAACCTTGATGTTGTCGAGACCGACAAAGCAACGACGATATTCGATGGCGAAATCATTGAGGAAGGCAAAAGTCGGGATCCGCGAGTCACTGAGGCTGGCAACCGCTGCGGTGACGTCGCGGGCTTCCACGGCCGATGCTGCCACCACATCAGCTTTACCCGCCATCGTCCGCAACAGATCAGCGTACTCTTCCGGCGATTGAGAACTGGCATGCCGAATAATGATTTGGCCGCGAATGCCTGGGCACCGTTCGACTGCAGATGCGAGTTCCTGGGATAGCTCCTGATAGAAAGACTGGCGCTCCTTCGGAAAGATAAATCCGAACGTTGCAGCTGGCGCATCCTTCGCAAGCCGATAGCGAATGACGGGGGCTGCGTGGTAGCCGATTGCCATTGCCGCCTCGAAGACGCGGCGCGCGTTTTCATCCCGCACCTTGCGGCGTCCATTGAGAACCCTGTCGACGGTCGCGACACCGACGCCGGCGGCGCGCGCAACGTCGACCATCGTCGGTCTGTCTGTCACGTCGGGAGCTTCCTTTTGGGATAGGTTTCTATCACATCGGCCATCTATAATTGATAGATTTTGATAAGAAAAGGGCCCGCTGATCTAGTTTGGAAGGCCGCCGTGAGATTGAATGCGCGGCAGCGAAAATTCGATTGCAGGGCCGGAATGGCGAAGCGGGACTACAGTTTGCTTGGACCTGACGCACAGGTTGCGGTTGCAAATGGGCTGGCCAATTCAGATTGGTATAAGACCGATCTTTCGCGCCAAGACTTGAAGCAATTGATGCAGCGCTCCGATCAGCCTGCGATCCGCGACACCTGCATCCTGTTTGGCAGTATGATTGTTTTTGCCGGACTTGGGATCGCTCTCTGGCCATCGTGGTGGTCGGCTCCATTCTGGCTGGCGTATGGCGTGCTCTATGGTTCAGCCACGGACAGTCGCTGGCATGAATGCGGACACGGCACAGCGTTCAAAACGCGATGGATGAACGACGTTGTTTATCAGATCGCGTGCTTCATGATCTTCCGCAATCCCGTTGTCTGGCGCTACGGTCACAGCCGCCACCATACCGACACGACGATTGTCGGACGTGATCCCCAAATCGCGGCGATGCGTCCACCGAACCTTCGCAAGATGGTGCTGAACCTCGTCGGGATCATGGATTTCTATGAGGCTTGGCGGCTGATGCTGCAGCTGTCATTCGGCTGGATGCGGCCTGACATACAAACGTACGTGCCCAGGCGTGAGCACAACAAAGCGTTCATGATCGCTCGGATCTGGCTGGCTATTCACGTTGCGACCATCGTTACTGCTATCGCGATGCAGTCCATTCTGCCGCTGATGGTGATTGGACTGCCGCGGCTCTACGGGGCCTGGCATCACGTGCTGACAGGCCTGCTGCAGCACGCGGCACTGGCCGACAATGTGCCTGATCATCGCCTTAACAGCCGCACGATGTACCTCAATCCCATCAGCAGGTTCATTTATTGGAACATGAACTATCACATCGAGCATCACATGTTCCCGCTGGTGCCCTATCACAAATTGCCGGAACTGCACGAACGGATCAAACACGATCTTCCGGCACCGAATACGTCGATTTATCAGGCGGTGCGGGAGGCGCTGCCCGTCTTGATGCGTCAGCTCAAATCCCACGACGACTTCTTGCTTCGTGATCTGCCGAGTACGGCAAAGCCTTACCGATGGGGAGTGTCGGACGGATCAAGAACGCTCGCGGCGGAGTGAGATTCAAGCATCATCCGGATTATGACCGGATCGCGCAACGCGACGCGGGTTCGCAGTCAGTCGTTGACACGGTCGGCCAAGCCTACCCACAGTAACGGCCGGTCTCTCTCCTTGCTGGGTTGACCATTGCCCTAAGTTCTTTGTGAGGCACATCATGTCCGCTGGTCGTTTGGTCTACGTGAATGGTGACTTGGTCCCGGAGCAGGACGCCACCGTCTCGGTTCGGGACGTTGGAATGGTCTATGGTGACGCTGTCTTCGACACCGCCCGCACTTTCGGCGGCAAAGTGTTCAAGCTCGCTGAACACGTCGATCGTCTGTTCGATACCCTGGCCTATGCGCGGATCGAGATCAGCGAAAGCAAGGACGACATCATCAAAGCAACGGAAAATGTCGTCGCTGCAAACTTGGACGCATTGCGCTCAGGTGAAGACTATTGGGTGACGATCCGGGTCACCGGAGGGACGCAGAATTTCGATGGCGAAGGACCACGCAACACCGGCGCGACGATCATCATCGATTGTATCCCGCTGCCGTTCAGGGCGCGAGCCAACTACTTTCGCGACGGGATTCCTGCAGTGGTTGCGGCGCGCCGTCGTGTTGCTCCTGATGCCCTGTCGCCGAACGCCAAGACCATCAATTACATGAACATGACACTGGCCCAGCGTGAAGTGGCTGCACTGAAGCCAGGCGCTTGGGCCCTGCTGTGTGACGTTGACGGCAATATTGCTGAGGGTGCCGGATGTAATTTCTTTGTGGTCAAGGATGGTGTCGTGGTGACACCGGCAACCGATTATGTGCTTGCGGGTGTCAGCCGCGCCGTGGTGATCGAGCTCTGTGAGACATTGAGTATTCCGCTCCAGGAACGCACAATACCGTTACAGCTTGCCATGACGGCACAGGAAGCCTTTTTCTCGTCCACAAGTCTGTGCGTTTGCCCCGTCTCGAGTATCAACGGTGCGTCCTACGATGTCGGTGTTCCAGGGCCTGTGACGCAGCGGATCATGACGGCATTTGCCGAATTGGTCGATTATGATTTTGTCCAACAGTATCTGCGCTTTGCAAGTCGGGACACTGCCGGGACTGGTCTTTGAGGCCGGTCGTTTCGAACAAGCCCTGTCCCCAATGCCGCTGCTCCTGAACTGTTGCGGCGACGGCGTGACGAGCGATGTTGTGTAAACTGAAGTTTTCATAGCACGGCGCAGAAGAGGCAAGGGACGCTGATCATGACAGGTACGAAGACGCTACGACTTGGTCTCATCGGCTCCGGCTTCATGGGAAAGACCCATGTCTTCGGCTTTGCAACGGCAATGCGCGTTTTCGATCTTCCCTACGACATTGTCCTCGCAAGTGTCGCGGATCAGAACGCTGAATTAGCCGAGCAGGCTCGTCGGAGTTTTGGCTTTGAACACGGCGCCGGAGATTGGCGCCAGCTGATCGCGGACGACACTCTCGACATCATCGACATCACTGCTCCGAACGCCTTGCACAAGGAGATGGCGGTTGCGGC
>JBPCWB010000705.1:0-8022 GCA_051009955.1 Hyphomicrobiaceae bacterium
TCAGCCGATGGTCGAATGTGCGCTTGTAGAACGCCTTGTGTTCGTCGCGAATGGCGACCATGAAATGTTCAGCTTCGAAGTACTCGGCAGCCATCCAGCACAGACGCAAAGTGAGATATGGCAATCCGGGAAGCAGGCGCGTCATCGTACTGTCGGTTACAAACCGGGTTGGATCAATGATCACCTTCCCCTGTTCCAATTCCGGTTCGATGATGTCCGGAAATGTCGACAGACTTGGGCAAACCGGCTGTTCCGCTGTTGCCACGTGAATGCGGATGGAACTCGACAGCTTCCCCTCGACGTCGAGGCCGAAGAGCCAGCAATTCTCCGCATCGTCATAATCGTCTGCAAAGGATTTCGTAAAGTTTGGGCGGATCGCCTTTTCCCGCCGATAGGCCTCATATCTCAGTCGAAATATAGCCTGGCGCTCAACATCCGAGTCCGCAACTCGGTAATCAAGCCTGTTTAACAGCTCCGTCACGCGGTCAACAAATGACCCGCTGTTGGAGTACGCTAACGCGACCATCTCAAACCCCTCTACCGCGCTACTGATAATAGGACGTTAACGTAGTTTTAGCAAAAAAACAACCTAGAATTGATGAAATGCATCGATTTTGGTGGGAAAATTTCAAACTTTTTTTAGAAAACATTTACTATTTATTAACGATTAACAAAATGGTATGTTGTAGATAAACCGCAACTTCCCGAAAAGGTATTTGGAAATACGTTGTGGCAGCATAATGCCGCCGCCAGCGCCGTAATACTCGGCTGGTTGGCGCAGTACATTTATAGTTGGATATAAAACGAAGCTGGTCCAGGCGATAGCCGTCGAACAAGCGGCTGCCCGACCACAGGAAGGACCATCGCGTGATCAGGCCACCAAGGTCTCGAATACGGAGCCGACTTGGGAACGCTCCCTGAACTTCGCAATGACGGCTTTGATTTCCTTGGGCGGGACAGGACGGCTGAACAAGTATCCTTGGGCGTCATGGATGAAGTCTTCCTGCTTCACCAAAGCCAGCTGATCCTCGGTTTCGATCCCTTCCACAGTGACCTTCAGTCCGAGATCTGCGCTCAGGCGCGTGATGCCGCTGAGCAGTATCCGCGACCGTCTGTGCGACGTGACTCCTTCGAGGAATGCTCGGTCGATCTTGACTTTGTTCAACGGCAAGCTGTGCAGATAGCTCAGACTGGAATAACCCGTGCCAAAATCATCGAGCGCGACGGCTACGCCCGCCGCTTGCAGCCGCTGCAGCACGCCGCGCACGGCGCTCGTGTCCTCGACCAGCGCTGTCTCGGTAATCTCGATGCCAAGCCGCGATGCCGACAAGCCGGTCTTCTTCAACGCGCGAACGATGACGTCCGTGACGTCTTCCCGGCCGAATTGAACCGGAGAAATGTTGACGGCGACGGTGATGTCTTCGGGCCATTCCAAGCAATCGACGCAGGCTTTCTCCAGAGCCATGCGGCCAATATCGAGGATCGCACCGGTTTCCTCTGCCACAGGGATGAATTCCGCCGGTGAGACCAGTCCGCGCTTTGGATGATGCCAGCGCACCAGGGCCTCGCAGGTATTTATGTCACCTGTCTTGAGATCGATGATCGGCTGATAGAACATCTCGAACTGATCCTGCTCGATCGCCTCGCGCAGGTCGAGTTCGAGGCTGCGGCGCGCCTGCGCCCGAGCGTCCATTTCGGGTTCGAAAAACCGGTAGGTCTTCTTGCCGGCAGCTTTCGCCGCATAGAGCGCGACGTCGGCATTCTTGAGCACTTTCTCAGGATTGTCACCGTCGATGCCAAGCTTGGCGATTCCAACGCTGGCGCCAAGCACGACTTCGTTGCTGCCGATCCGGTAGGGCCGGCTGAGCTCATTGATCACCCGATTGGCCAGTGCTGACGCGTCTGTAGGGGCATTCATATGGCTCTGCAGGATGACGAATTCGTCACCGCCGAACCGCGCCGGCATGTCCGACTCGCGCAGCAGATCCTGCAATCGCTCTGAAACACGCTGCAGGAGCATATCTCCGCAGGAATGTCCCAGCGTGTCATTCACCTGCTTGAAATTATCCAGATCGACGAACAACAGCGCACAGCGTTCCGAGACGTCATCGCGCAAGAAAGCCTGGCGCAGGCGATTGTTGAACGAGTGTCGATTGGGCAGCCCGGTCAACGTATCGTAGTGAGCCATTCGATTGATTGTCTGTTCGGCCAGACGACGCTCGGAGATGTCCTGAATCACCGCAACGCCACCACCCTCACGCATCGGCTGCAGCGTGATTGCCAGGGTGAGATCGCCGCCCGACTCGACAATAAATTCGTCCGCAGCATCCAACTTGCCGCTCTCCAGGTGCTCGGTAATGGACTTCGCATCTTCGATGCTGACAATGCCGGCCTTCACGCAATGTCGGATCAGTCGCTTCGTCGACCAGCCCTTGAGGTCGACATCGCTTCTCAGCTTGAGGATCGGCGCGACGCGCTGGTTGGCGACAAGGATAAAACCCTTCTGATCGAACATCAGCATGCCATGCGGCATGTTCGTGATCGCCGTATCGAAGCGTCTCGCCAGGGTCGACATGTCGTGCGTTGCTACAATCGCGTCAAGGAGTGTCCGTCTGAGCCGTTCGGCAATGAGCTTGACGGCCAGAAAAAGCGGCATGAGCAGCGCAGCGAGGAACCAATAGTAGCCCGAACCGTGCAGCAGCAGAGCCGCGGTCATCGGCACCCAGGCGCAGAGAATTTGAACGACGACAAACTTCGGGCTTCCAAAATTACGACCGAATATGCCGATGATGTAGCCAATCGTGAGCGAAAAGCTGATCAACCGGGCGAAAGCATCATCCGTAACGGCGAATGCCAGATAGCACCACAGCCCTAACAGGCCGACAGACGAAGATGCGCCGAGAACATAGCCGTGCTCCCACCGTCGCGCCTCCTCAACGTCGATCGTGCCCTGCACCTTGTCGTAGGCTTTCAGAAACCACAGTCGGATCACGGCGACGACGGCAAAGGCTACCGCGCAAAGCAGAAGAGGCGTCGCACCCGACTTCAAATATGACGCAACAATGCCACCAACAACGAAGACCGATCCGATTATGAGAATAAGGGGACCCTTAAACAGTGAGTCGACCAGAGGAATATAGATCTCGGGTGCTAACTCATCGTCCTTTTTGATGTCCGACGTCCTCACGGCCAAAGCCTTCTCTCAACCTGTGGTTGTCATTACTTTATGCTATAGAATTGGTAAATATTCAGTTCCAAGAGTTGCCTATGATGACGCACGCTTTCTCAATGACATAACAATCGTGAAATTGTGTTAAACGAAGTCGGGCGTTAATGACTTATTAATTTGTTGCATATGCGAGGCACCCGCCCGTCGGGTTATGGACGGCACAAGTCGCAAAAATGCGGTACAACAATTTCTCACCGGGAACATATTGAGCGCGACCGAGCACGACGGTTCACGCCGGTGGAGTTCGGGTTGCAACCACCACACGACCGTCTCGACCTGAGCAATCCGCAATCTCGACCTCGTGTCCAAGTTTGACGCAAGGTCGCAAGGCTAAGAACTGAAGGATTGCTTGTTGAAGCCTTGAGTCTGCAGTCACGCTTTGCAATCGCGACTGCCGACCTTTCACGCCAAATGAGACGCGTCATGGATGTAGGATTACTGGAAGCCGTCAAGACATTCGAAGGGTTCACGCCACAGGCCGTCTGGGACTACAAACAGAGCACCAACGGCTACGGCACCCGCGCCACGCACAACACCGAGACGATAACCAAGGTGGAAGCCGAACGTCGCCTGGTGAACGAGCTCCAGCAGGCGATGACAGCGGTCGAGAAGTTCGCGCCGACACTGGATCAGGGCACCAAGCACGCTCTCGCCTCGCTGACTTTCAACGCCGGCACAGCGTGGATGAAAAGCGGTCTAGGCCAGGCCATCCTTCGCCAGGACTTCGACGAGGCCCGCTCGCTGTTCCTGCAATACACCAAGGCCGGCGGCAAGGATCTGCCAGGCCTCATTGCACGGCGACACGCGGAGGTGCAGTGGTTCGGCGCTGTGCAGCATGCGGCCGCAACCCAGACGGTCGCAAGCACGTGGCAACCCGGCGCCGCTCAACCGACGGAACCAAAGTCACTATCGCCAGTTCCATCACAGGCCGTGGCGCGCGACGCTGCCCCGCCTCAACTGAGCCGGTCAGTCCTCGAATACCTGGCGCTGTTCGAGTTGGAGATGCCCAGCATCCTTGAGCACACGCACGAGAAAGATACTGAGCGCAAGCCGAACACTGTCGTCGAGGCCTGAGGCGCAGGAGCGAACGCCGGGCGAGCAGCGCATGCTTGCTCGTCCCGACCAAGCGTCATCCGGTAGTGGCACCCTGGTACCATGCCGCCCTGGCACCGTGCCGCCCCATCATCTCCACATCCATCGTTACCAGATCGGTCCGAGCCAATCTGGTGACGGCCCCTCATTATGAGTTGATGCGGCAACCTGCCTGTCTGCCTAAGCACCAGGCCTTGAGCGAACGGCGGTCTCTCACCAGTCGCCAGGCGCAACCGCAGCGGCTCTCGAAAATCACTTAAGAATCAATATGATGCAGTCTGGCATCAACGCAGCGAAACGGCCAGTTCGCGGGGCTCGAAAACAGCTTCGCGCAAGTCTCGACGCTTAGGCTCTGGAAACAGTCTGTGCTGGGTTCGATGACAGCCTTCCGCAATCCGTGATCGGAGGCCCGGTCGCATGCATTTTGATCAAGACATGTAGGACGGAAGTGCAATCCGAGCCCAAAAGACAGAACGCCGGACGCGAGGACGACGGCCAAGAGGCTGAATTGTCAGGTCTGTTCCGGGCCGCGGCTCTTTTGCTGGCAATGGGTAACCAGAATGCCGGCCGCATTCTCCAGCATCTGTCCGATGAGGAACTCCAGAAAATCCTGCGCAGCGCGTCGAAGTTGGGAAAGATTGCTCCCGAGACAATCGAACTGCTCGTTGAAGACTTCGAAAGCAGTATGCTCCAAACGAGCGACCTCGTTGGCAGCGAGGAGTCAGCCCTGGCCCTCCTCGAGGGCAATTTGCCAGAGGACAAAGCCAAGAGACTACAGTCCGAG
The DNA here is from genome assembly GCA_051009955.1 of Hyphomicrobiaceae bacterium. Taxonomy (GTDB): domain Bacteria; phylum Pseudomonadota; class Alphaproteobacteria; order Rhizobiales; family Hyphomicrobiaceae; genus Tectiglobus. The sequence goes on from JBPCWB010000705.1 coordinate 5,106, forward strand.
CTCCGGGGCGAACCAACAGATGATGTTTGGCCGAAGCTGCCGGAACTTCCGGCATCGGACATCGCCGAGCACATCAGCATGCAGCATCCGCAGCTGGCAGCCTACGTCATCAGTCAATTGGAGGGCGACCTGGCCGCCCAGATCCTGTCGCTCCTGGAAGATTCCGTTCGCTTCGAAGTTTTGGAGCGAATGCTGAGCGCAAAGACAACGCGCGAGCGCCCAGCCATGTTGGTCAACAGCGGTATGTCGTCAATTCTTGACGACACGGCCAATCCCGGCGAGCTCACCGGTACCTACGCCCGCGTTGCCCAGGTCATAAATCAGCTCGACCGAGACGAGGCGGACGCAGCGATGGCACAATTGGCCGAAACGCGGCCGACCGACGCCGAAGAAATCATGAAGCTTCTGTTCCGCTTCGAAGACGTCGTCACGCTGCCGGAAGATGCGCTGACAAAGGTATTCTCGGGCGTGCCGGCCGAACACGTGATCAATGCGCTGACCGGCATGACCCCCGAGTTCTGCGAAGCCGTCCTTAACAGCGTCTCACCGCGCAGCCGGCGCATGATCGAAGCGGAACTCAAAACGGCCGGCAAGAAGCCCGAGGATCAAATCAAGGCGTCGCGCAACTTCATCTCGGATGTCGTGCTGACGCTGATGCAGAGCAACGAAATTGAACGTGAAGAAACGACGCAAGAGTGACAGCCGACCACGGCGGCACATAGGGCTGACCGCCAACCCACAGAAGCCCCGGTGAACCAGACGAGAAGGCAGCTCGATGACAGAGGCACTACAGAGCCAATCCGACACGGGGCACCCCATTCGGACGATCTTCTCGGCCCAATCCCGCACCATCGACCAGAACCACCTGACCGAGTTGCTGAATGAGAAGATCCCGGCTCTGGCGCTGACGTTTCAGGACTACTCCTCGCTGCTGGCCGATATCGAGATCGGCGCTCTGACGTCTGCGATCGAAGATCAAGACCTGCCCTGCACGAACCGGCTTCTGGTTTCCGTTCCGATCGAATCACAGGCCGAAGCCCATGTCGCAATGACCGCGTCCCATGCGGCGATCTTCAAACTGATCGGCATCATTTACGGCGAAGCTGCCGACGCTCAGGCGTTCCACACCGACCGGTTACTAACAGAACTGGAACAGCACATTGCGACGCACATTCTCGACGCGCTCTGCCGCAAGCTCGCCAGGGCGCTGCTCGGTAAGACCGTCAAACTTGGTGACGATGCCATGGCTGTCGATGCCCCGCTCGAGGAGCTCGAGGTCGCTGGTTATCTCTACTTCGCCCAGCTCAACATCACGCTTGGCGAGCATCCGCCCTTTACCATAGAGGTTGGTTTTGCCAGGGAACTCCTGGCCGCTCTGCAGCAGACCGTCGACACCGAGACCGTAACAACACACAGCGAACCCGACTCACATTGGTCGTCCCTCATACAAAATCAGATCAGCTCGGCCAAGGTCGGCCTCACAGCAACGATCACGTGCCCGGACACCACTCTGGCGGCCATCTCCGATCTGAGCCCCGGCAACATCATCGAAATCTATCAGACCAACAATTCGCTCATCACCATTGAATGCGAGAACGAACCGATCTTCCGTGGCAATCTCGGCCGCAGCGGCGGGCGCTTCGCCGTCGACGTCGAGGCGCCCGTCGATCAATGGAGCGAGTTCTTGTGCGAGTTGTTGTTTGAAGCCGAACAATCGAACGCCTGACAGAGCGGCATACCTCAATGAGGGTCACCGCACCGCCTCATCCTCGCCAACGCGCCTTCAGCATGACATCGCCTTCCTGCCGGCTCGGCGCGCCGCTTGCGAAACAGAATTGGATCCATTTCAAGTGATCAGGCTCTAAACGTAGAGACCACGCCTTCCGCTTGATGGCGCCTCATTCTCCGGTTGCCCGCGGGCGTCGTCATCAGCCCGATCGTCACGCTGCGAACCCGTCCGGTCGCGATGATTTCGGTCACCGGCAGCGCGATCCGAACCATCCGACGAGGTATCCGCATCACTGGTCGTCGTCTGCTGCAGGATCGAGTTCAACTGCTCATTGCGCGGCAGATCGATAACGCGGATGGTCTCCTCCGACACGACATAACCGGCCGAGCGCAGCATGTTGACCAGGGCATCACTATCCTTCTGGATAATTGCCTTCGCATCTTGATTGTTGGCGGCAAGCTCGATTTGGACCATGTTCCCTTTGAGCTCGATCCTGGCGCGGACGGCACCAAGCCGCTCAGGTTCCAGCTGTATGCTCAAGATCCTGAGCGTATCACTAGTCGCATCGTTTGATGGCACCTGCCCTGAAGCACCAAGCGAGCGCGTCGCGAACTGTTCGTCCGACATGCCTCTGAGAGCACTGGAAATTTTTTCCGACAGAATGCGAACAGGCTTGGGTGGTTCCGGATCAAAATGGGTTTCCTGGGCCAACACGCGGAGACCAAGTTCCATATGTTGTGCGCGCGCCTTCGCAGGCGCTTCAGCTTCGACCACGCGCGTGACCGTGTCATCGCGAACGTCAGCGGTTGCAGCGAGTTTACTTGACAACTCCGGAACGGTCTCCGATGCGGTGCGCTGCGCCGTGCTACGCAGACCATTGGACGCGCGATCCCCTTGCGACGCTCCGACGGCTGACGGGCGCGCTATCGCAACGGGCGGCAGCGATGCTCTCTGATCCGGTTTGTGCGGAGAGCTGGTCAATGGATCTGCCGCAACATCCGCAAGACCGTTCCCATGCCGCTCAGATCTGGATGGGACCTGCGCGTGCACCGTTTGAAGGACAGTTTCTGGCCGACTCTGCGAATGCTGCCGGACGGCCTCGCGATCACCGGCCGTGAAGGTTGGCGCAAGTTGCTCCGCAAATTCCTGCAAAGGAGGAGGCGTCGGTGTCGGCTGGCGTTCGGCAGT
>JBPCWB010000706.1:0-12075 GCA_051009955.1 Hyphomicrobiaceae bacterium
CCAGACCAGACGAGAAATGGGGCGAAACACCGATTGCCTACATCGAACTCAAGCCCGGTGCATCGGCGACGACCGACGACATCATCCAGTGGTGCCGCCAGAACCTTGCCGCGTATAAATGCCCGCGCTTCGTCGAGTTTCGCGAGGTGCCCAAGACATCGACCGGCAAAATCCAGAAATTCAAGCTGCGCGAAATCGCGCAACAAAGTGTGTAGCCTGCAGACTCACTGATTTATGGGATGTGCGCACAAAAAAACTTCCTAACTGCCCAGGTGCGCTTCTGGCAGTTGCAGCAGATAACCGCAGACCCGCCAGGTGCATCGCAGGTCGCGACGCACCCACGGATCAATCAATCACAAGTACTTTTTTACTAATGCTCTGTTCGCCCGTTCTTCAAACGGGCCATCGCGTCTTTTAACTGCAGCTTTTCTCGCTTGAGCTGGCTAATTTCCAGCGTGTCGACTGACGGATGCAAGAGTGCCTCTTCAAGCTTCTTCTCAAGCATCCGGTGACGCTCTGTAAGCTCTGCGAGATGGGCTGAGACGGCCATCTGGACCTCCTTTTGTTCTAAGGATGACAAGCCATGTTAGTGTGACAGACAGACAACATGTTGTCCAATCCGACAGCCTGCAATGTGAAGCTTCTGTTAAGGAAATTGATCAAAACCTGATCGTTCCTTTGTTCTAGATATGTGGATAACCGCTTCGTCAACCGGTTGATGGACACAGTTAATGTCGTTTGCGACGGCCGCCAGAGCTTGCGTCGACTCGCGAACAGAACAATAGTCCGCTGAACAGCGGGAGTTGCAGAAACATCGTTTGGGACCAATGCCTGCGAATCAGGAAGACCAATTGCGGGAGCGCCTGACAGATCTCAGGGTCGAGCACCGTCGGCTCGATACCAAGATCGCCGAACTGGAGTCACAGGACATCCGTGACCAACTGCAAATCACCCGTCTCAAGAAGAAGAAGCTGGCGCTCAAGGACGAAATTGCGGCGATCGAGGATCGATTGTTCCCTGATATTATCGCTTGAACGGACCGTATTTCGGGTTGCCAATCCTGGTGGCACTCGCTAAGTGCCGCGTTTCCCCGTGGCGCTGACGACCGACCGGGGCACGCGCAACATCCTCATGGAGTGGTCAATGACCCCGCCGCCGGCGCAAGTCTCCATCATCATGGGAAGCCAGTCTGACTGGCCGACGATGCGACACGCCGCAACCGTCTGCGAAGAACTCGGCATAGCCTTCGAGAAGCGGATCGTTTCTGCTCACAGGACGCCCGACCGCATGGTGGCGTTTGCCAAAGGCGCCCAGGCGCGCGGCATTGAAGTCATCATTGCTGGCGCCGGCGGCGCAGCTCATTTACCGGGGATGGTGGCGGCCATGACAGTTTTGCCGGTTCTCGGTGTGCCGGTCGAAAGCAAGGCGCTCAAGGGACAGGATAGTCTGTATTCGATCGTCCAGATGCCGGCAGGCGTTCCGGTCGGCACCTTGGCGATCGGCGCAGCCGGCGCGACAAACGCCGGTCTGCTGGCGGCGCAGATTCTGGCAATTAGAGACCCGGAATTGACGAAGCGATTGAGTGACTGGCGCGCCCGCCGGACAGCAAGCGTTACAGATGAGCCCTGCGATGACGGCTAGGACGCCTGCCCCTTTGCCCGTGCGTGTACCGCCCGGCGGGACGATTGGCATTCTTGGCGGTGGTCAGCTGGGCCGCATGCTGGCCATGGCGGCGGCACGGCTGGGCCTGCGCTGCCATGTCTACAGCGACACTGAGACCGGCCCGGCAGCTGACGTCTCCGCGAAAGGCACCACGGGAGACTACGACGATTTCGACCGACTGGCCGACTTTGCGCGCGATGTCGATGTTGTCACTTTTGAGTTTGAGAACGTGCCGGTGGCCGCGGCCACCCATCTCGAATCCATCAAGCCGGTGTTTCCACCGCCGAAGGCCCTTGCCATCGCCCAGGACAGGCTGGTCGAAAAGGACTTCATGAGCGAGCTGGGGATCGCTGTGGCGCCCTACGCTGCCGTCGATGATGATGAAAGTCTCGCCGCCGCCGTCGCCGATATCGGGACACCCGCCCTGCTCAAGACTCGTCGGCTTGGCTATGATGGCAAGGGCCAGTTCCGATTGACCACTCCCGCGGAGGTGTCCGCTGCGCGCAGCGCGATCGGTGAAGCCCCGACCATTCTCGAAGGATTTGTTGCCTTCGAGTGCGAAGTCTCCGTGCTGATGGTGCGCGGCTACGGCGCCGAGGAACCGCCGCGACTTGTTGACCGGGCCTACGATATTCCTACAAATTCGCACAAAGACGGCATTCTCGACCGCTCGATCGTGCCTTCCGATCTGCCCGACAGTTGCGTCGGCGAGGCTGTGGGCATTGCTGCGCGGATCGCAGATGCGCTGGACTATCGCGGTGTCCTGGCGGTTGAGTTGTTCGTCGTCCGGCAGTCCGACCAATGGCGGCTGGTTGTCAATGAGATCGCGCCACGCGTTCACAATAGCGGTCATTGGACGATGGACGCCTGCCAAACGGATCAATTTGAGAACCACATCCGGGCGGTCGCGGGCTGGCCCATCGGTTCGACCGATCGCCATTCGAACGCGGAAATGATCAATCTTATCGGTGGCGATGCCCACGATTGGCTCAGTTACGCGTCCCGGTCCGACTGCAGCGTCCATCTCTATGGCAAACATGATGTGCGACCCGGTCGCAAAATGGGCCACGTCAACCGGATCTGGGGAAGATAGACTCCCACGCCGACGACCCAGAAAAGCCTTGCCCGTCGGTGGACTTGTGCCAGGAATTTTGCTAGACAAAAGCTTCGCAGACAGTTGTCCGGCCTGAACAAATCGTTCAGGCTGCGTTTTAGTTTATTCAGAAGCAACCAACTCAGTTAGGAACACGACCGCGTGCAAGTCCTCGTTCGCGACAACAATGTCGACCAGGCTCTCAAGGCGCTGAAGAAGAAAATGCAGCGCGAGGGCATCTTCCGCGAAATGAAATTGCGGAACTACTACGAGAAACCGTCCGAAAAGAAAGCCCGCGAGAAGGCCGAGGCCATTCGGCGCGCGCGCAAGCTAGCGCGCAAGCGCGCGCAGCGCGAAGGCTTGGTGCCCAGCAAGGGCGGCGCCAGGGGACGGGGCGGACGCAGCCGCTAGGCTGCGCGCTCTCCGTATCGACCACTGACCGCGCGCGCAGCGTTCCGGCACGGGACGCTGACGAATTTGCTACGGCGAGTCACCGCTCACCGGTGTGCGGGCGGCGCGAACTCGATCGATCCAGCGCTGAATAATGTCGAACGACCCAAAGCGATGATGATCGCTGTGACCGGCTTCGGCAAGGCCGGCCAACTGCTTGGGTTCGTTGGCCGCCGCGAACAGTGCAACGCCCATGCTATAGGGAACGATCTCGTCGCGTTCGCCGTGAATCACCAGCAACGGTGCCGACACGCCGGCAATGCGCGCCAGCGACTCGTAGCGGTCGGCCAATGCGAAGCGGACAGGCAGGTAGGGATAGACGCGCGCGCCGACGTCGGCCAAGGACGTGAATGGCGCGTCGAGAATGATGCCGCCCACCTGGTGCTTCTCCGCGACCTGCACGGCCACGCCTGAACCCAGCGACTCTCCATAGAGGATGATGTCCTGTGAAGCGATACCCTCTTGCAGCAGGAGATCAAACGTCGCGAGCGCGTCGGCCACGTTGTCGGCTTCGCTCGGCGAGCCGGTCGAGCCGCCGTAGCCGCGGTAACTCATGATCGCAAACCCCCGCCCCGCGCTCCGGTACGCGGCAATTCGTTCGGCCCGATTGGCAAGGTTACCGGCATTGCCGTGAAAATACAGGATGGTTGGTTGTCCCGGCCGTGGCCGTCCGAACCAGACGATGATCGCGACATCGCCGGGCCGCTTCAGCACGCGTTCCTCGACATCGCTGAGGCCGATGGCCTGAGGCAAGACCCGCGTGACGTCGGGGTAGTAGATCAGCTTGCGTTGGTAATACCAAATCGCAAACAACCCGATACAGAGACCGACGAACATCAGCAGCAGAAACTGCAGGACCATACGCAATCGAACCTCAACCGTTCTGCCAACTCCTACCGTGCGCCGGACTCTTCGCTCGCATCTTCGCGCGTGATTGGCCAATTGCCCCGTTCCTGAAGGCGTCGCAAAACTTCAACGGTCTGTCACGGAAATTCTCAGGTGGGTGGGCAGTGGTTCTGCGATCTGCTAAAGGCTTTTCAACGAAACTGGGGGCAATTCCGACGCGCGGGCTTGGCGTCGAGATCAAGCGCCAAGGCGGCGTGCGTGGAGGAAGTTGATTATGCATTGGGGCTCAAGAGCCTTTGTTTTTATTGTATTTGTGACCCTTGCATGCTCGTTCTGGGCCACGACGGCGATGCTCTATCTCGAGTTCGCCGACCCGCCCAATGACCTGCCGGTCAATGATGCCCTATGGTTCGCGCTGCTCACCCACTACAGCGATCTCTTCATCTTCTTTCCACTGTTCGGCACTGTGGCGCTGTTTGCGTTTTACACGCCCGCCTGTGCCTTCGTTGACATGTACTGGCACATCAGCCGGCAGCAGGACGAACCCATCCCGAATTCCCGCATCAGGTTCGTGTTCTGGTTCCTCGTGCTCTCGGCCTTTTCGTATTCGGTCGCTTATAAGATCGAACAGAGCAGCGAACGCAGTTTGTGGCAGCTCCAGCCGGCGGTCCTTAAAGCGGACAAAGGCGAGTTGTGCGACGAAAATCAGTGCGGCCGCGTGTCATTCATCGACGGCCTCAAGAACATCCGCCGCCTGAGCCGCGTGCGCACCAAGATCACGGATCTGGCCCGCGTCTGCCAGAAGGACAACTTCATTTCGCCGCCGACCACGCCGCCGCCCGAGCGCTATTGTGCTGCCACGACGAACTTCATGGGTCGCGGCGGCGATTTGCAAAACCGCTGGCAGTCCGACGAGATTTGCTGTCTCAGCCAGGTGAAATTCGATGACACGGTCAAGGTTCGCCATGGCGAAAGCGGTAGCAGTTCGGAGACGGACGCGTTGCAAAAGCACTTGTGGCCGCTGAACATCTTCTTCCTGCATATCCTGCTGGCCATCAGCGTTCTGTTGGCGCTCCGGCGCGCACGGATCGAGAGATATTATGCCGCGTTCGCCCGTCAAATCGACAGCGGCGTTATCGTCGGCGTCCTCGCGATGGCGTTTCTTGTCGTCATGAATCGCGGCTTCCTGGAATCGACCCAACTGCTGCACGGCGCGACAGGTGCGGCCTCGTTTCATCGCGGCCCGGATACCTTCATGGTCATCTTTGCATTGTGGGCGCTGCTGATCCTGTTTTCGTTCGTTCATCCGGCCAACAAGCAGGCTGAACTCACCTCGCGACTGCTCGGCATCGCCTTTAGCGTGCTGTTTGTGTTCAATGCCGAGACGATCACGAATTTCGGCGTTCGTTACCTCGGCGCAGGCGCCGGCATCCGGTCCGTCGGCGCACTATGCGCCATTGCGCTGGTGATGATTGTTCTGGTCATCGCGCTGCCGCGGATCAAGCTGTCCGGGAACGATGAAGATGCAGACGACGGCGACTCGCCGGCCGCAACGGCCGGCCGGATCCCGGATCGACCGAGGTGATTGCGGCTTGCATCGTGGACGGCGAGCCAGGCGGGCTGTCTCTGAACAGTCAACCGACGGCATCGCCGCAAGAGGGTTAAATCTGCCGCGTTTGCTTGCGGCAGTGTGCTTCTGCTCCACTTTCAGCTGCGAACATCCGATAGCGAAGTAAGCGGTTCGCCAGAAGCGGACATTGACCTCCGGGCCAAGCCATCCGTGAGGAAATATTCAATCCGGTCTAGCGCCCATTCGCCTGCCGCCATTCCGCATATGCGACAAGCGTTTGTTCGTCGGTCGCCGGATAAAGACCCAGAATTGATTGTCCGTTGTTCACGCACTCGGTCACGAAATCCTCAAACGCCGTCATTTCCGTGGCCTCATCGGCGATCTCAACCGCGAGGTTTGCGGGAATGACGACAACACCATCGCCGTCGCCGGCAACGATGTCTCCGGGGAAGACCGGGGCATCGCCGCAGCCGATCGGGACGTTGATGTCGAGTGCCTGATGGCAGGTCAGATTCGTTGGCGCGGACGGGCGATGGTGGAATGACGGAATTGCCAGTTGGGCGATTTCAGCAGCATCGCGAAATCCGCCATCGGTCACAACGCCAGCGACTCCACGTTTCATGAGACGTGTAACCAGGATCGAGCCAGCCGACGCCGCTCGCGCATCTTTGCGGCTGTCGATGACGAAGACCGCTCCCTGCGGACACTCCTCAACCGCTTTGCGCTGTGGATGCTCGCGATCGCGGAAAACGTCGATTAGGTTCAGGTCTTCTCGCGCGGGGATGTAGCGCAGCGTAAAAGCCTCCCCTACCATGGTCTCCGCAGGGGGCGATAGCGGCTGGACATCTTGGATCATCTGATTACGAAATCCACGCTTGAAAAGCGCAGTGCAGATCGTCGCAGTGCTGACGCGCTTGAGTTTTTCTTTCGTGGCAGGATTGAGGGGCATTCTAACTCTCTCTGGCATGTTGGAGACTTGAAGGTTGCCGGTTGTTTGTCAGCTACTGCTGATAAAATCACTGATCGCGGAGATGATCCGTGACTCGCGTTCGTGCACGATGAATGTGGTAACGCATCGCGAGATCGGCCCCTGCTGCATCGCCGGTGGAGATCGCGGTAACAATGGCGCTGTGCTCCTCGCGAATGCGCATGATGCGTTCCGGAGAACCTCGCTTCGAGATGCTAAGCGCGACGCGCATGCCAGCAATCATCGCGGAATTCAGGGATGACAGGATGCTCACGAAAAAATCGTTCTGTGTGGTTTTTGCGATGGCCATGTGAAACGCATAATCAGCTTCGTCTGCGAGACCTTCACCTTCGAGTGCCGCTTCCAGATCCCGAAAAGTGCTTTCGATTCTTTCAATGTCCTCGCGTGTTGCGCGTTGGGCGGCAAGGCTGGCGGCCGCACCCTCGAAGGGAAGCCTCGCCTCAAAGCACCGCAATAGCCCTGCTACATCCGACGGCTCCGCAAACTGGATGAGGCCTTCCGGTGGGCGCGACTTGACAAAAGTCCCCGCGCCTTGCCGAGAGTAGACGAGACCATCTGCTTGGAGGCGGAGCAAAGCTTCTCTGATAACAGGCCGTGAGACGTTGTAGGTCCGCGATATCTGGTTTTCGGACGGCAGCTTGTCACCTTCCTTCAGGTGGCCGGACACAATGCTCTCGAGCAGTTGGCCATAGAGCTGATCGGGCAGACGTTCGCGCTTGTTTATGTTGAGCTTGAGATCAACCATGACGATCAATCTCCGACTAGACTGGGAAGTGTCAGAGATATCGCTGGGATGAATGTTGTCAGCAGCAACGCTACAAGGATCGCCGCATAGAACGGCCATATGGAGCGAACGGCCCGTTCAATCGGCACTTTACCGACCGCGCAACCGACGAACAGGCAGGCCCCCACCGGTGGCGTGCACAGCCCTAGTCCCAGGTTCATGAGCATCACCATCGCGAACTGCAGGGGATCCATGCCGATGGACAATGCGACCGGCAGGAAGATGGGCGTGCAGATCAGGATCAAAGCTGCCATATCCATGATCATGCCGAGAATCAACAACATGGCGTTGATCATCAAAATGATGGCAATCGGGTTTTCCGAAATGCCGGTCATGAAGGACGTCATTTGCGATGGCACTTGGTAGAACGTCAGCATGTAGGCAAACGCCGCTGCACACGCAACGAGGATCATCACCATCGATGTTGTCCGAACCGCGCTGATTACGGCCGTCTTGAAACTTTCCCAGGTCAGTGCACGGTAGACAATAATCGTCACGAGGAACGCGTAGATCGTCCCGAACGCGCCGGACTCGGTGACGGTAAAGACACCGCTCAGCACACCACCGACAATGATGACCGCGGTGAACAAGCCCGGCAGTGCCGAAACAAAACTGAGAAACAGGGAGCTGTAACCTGGGAATTGCTCCGCCTTATAGCCCCGTTTGACTGCGATGATGTAGGCGGCGGTCGCGAGACAGATGCACATCACAACGCCCGGAACGACTCCGGCCAGGAACAGCTTGGATATCGAGATGCCGCCTCCTGTCGCGACGGCAAACAGAATCATATTGTGACTTGGCGGAATGAGAATACCGGCGATCGATGAGGTCACCGTAACATTGACCGCGTAGTCGTCGTCGTAGCCCTTTTCTTTCATGACCGGGATCAAGATTGAACCAAGAGCGGAGATGTCCGCGACAGCTGAGCCGGAGATCCCACCGAAAAGCATGGATGAGAAGACGTTGACGATCCCAAGGCCGCCACGCACTGCGCCGACGGCAGCCGACGCGAACCGGACAAGCCGTATCGCGATACCGCCGTGGAACATCAGCTCGCCGGCGAAAATGAAGAAGGGGATCGCCATCAGCGAGAACACGTTGATGCCGGATACGATGCGCTGGAAGGCAATGATGAGCGGCAGGCCCTCGTACCAAAATGCCGATATTGCGGCGACGCCGAGCGCGAACGCCACCGGCACACCGATGACGACGCAGGTCGCGAAGACGCCCAGCAGAATAATCAGGCCCATCGGCTACTCGCGCATTTGCAGGATGTGTTGGTCATTCGAAAGTGTTGTCTTTCGGCTCGGGCACGCCCTTCACGAAATGAATGAGGTGGCCGATCGAGTAGAGGCAGGTGAATGCGCCGCACAACATGATTGGTATGGCGCGAAGCCCTTCCGGAACATGGATCAAGGGAATCTCGGAGCCCCATTTGAAGACGGCGAGTTCGTAGCTCTTCACCATCATGATGGCGCCGAAGACCATCAGGACGATATGTGAGATGAATTCGAACAGCCGCCTGACCGGTCGCGGACTGATCTCGCGAAAATACGAGACCCCGAGGTGGGTGTTTTTGTGGATGCCGACCGAGGCACCGAGAAAGCCGATCAGCATGACAAGCAGCAATGATACCTGCTCGACCCATGTCGGCGTCGAATTCAAGACGTAGCGGCCATAGACAAGCCAGCCGAAGATGACCGTCAACACCACAAGGCCAACGCCGGCGACAAGCGTGCTGATGTCGCTGATCGTATCAAGCAGCCTGTCGTAGTGAGATTTCGGTTGAGGAGGTTCAACGTCGTCGGTCATCAGCTGTCGCACTCCCGCAGGCGTCCGCAATGAAACCGGTGATGGGTTCCAGTGATGATCGCCATCTCGGCTGCGACCGAAATGGCGATGTCTCTTGATGGGACGGCCTACTTGGTGTTCTTGATCAAGTCTACCAGCGGCTTGATATTCGGGTTCGCCGCCAGATACTTGTCGTAGACAGGCTGCATGGCGGACTGGAAGGCGCCCTTGTCAGGAATGTCGTTGAACTTGACACCCGACTTCATCACCTTCTCGCGGCTCGACTTGGCGCGTTTTTCCCAAAGCTCACGTTGCAACACAGCGGATTCGCGCGCTGCGGCCTTGACCATCTTCTTGTCGGCATCGGACAAGCCATTATAAACACTGGCATTGATGCAGACGCATTCGGGAATGATGAGATGCTGTGACAGCGAGTAGTATCCGGCTACTTCGAAGTGTCCGGTCGATTCATACGATGGCCAGTTGTTCTCGGCTCCATCAACCACGCCGGTCTTCAGCGATTGATAGACTTCAGAAAAAGCCATTGGTGATGGGTTGCCACCGAGCGCGGCGATCATGCCGGAATATAGGTCATTGTTCATGACCCGAACCTTCATGCCGGTCACGTCAGCGGGCTTCATGATCGGTTTTTTGGAATTGTAGAAAGACCGTGCACCGGAATCGTACCATGCGAGTGCAACGAGACCCTTCTTGGCCATACCAGCGCTGATCTTGTCACCGGCTTCGCCATCAAGAGCGCGGTGCATGTGGCCCATATCTTTGAAGATGAAGGGAAGCGACACGACGTTGGCTTCCGGCGCGACCGGACCAATCGGACCGAGATTGAAATTGCCGATGGCCAGGCCGCCAATGCGAACCTGCTCGATGGCATCGGGCTGTGTACCCAAGGTGCCCGAGTGGAACATCTTGAGTGTAATCTTACCGCCCGAGTTTTTCTTGAGAAGCTCGGCAAACTTGTCCATCGCAACGGTGTTTGGATAGCCCGGCTTATGAATATTCCATCCCCGCCATTCCACGGCTTGAGCAGCAGTGGACACACCGGCAACAAGCGCTATAGCGCTCACGACAGCGACGATCTTGCCTTGTGGCAGCATATGAAATCTCCCTAGTGATCAAGCTTTGAATCGTTCCCATTGAAGTGCGGTCGGGACGCTTTTGCCAGTGCGTGCCTCAATCCGGACTTGTATTACAAGTTTTCAAATACGCGCCGACCTGTCAAGCCAAAGTTTGTGGAAGGGCGGACCTGACACGCCGGTTGGCCTGAGTATGAAGGCTTGCCTGCATCTGCGGATCGAAGCGGAAGCGGCCGCCGCTCGCGATGCCGCGGTGCGGACGATCCGCAATGGTTTACGCGCCTTTCGGCCCGGAATTGGTTCCCGACCGTGTCGCTGAATGCCAACCGGACAGAGTTTGACGTTCTTCATTCCCTGCATCGCCGGTTCTTGACTGAATAGGACAATTGTCCTAATACCTAAAATTAGGACGATCGTCCTAAAGACAGGAGATGTTTACGTGGGCGGCAAATCAACACGTGTGCAAATCGTCGAAGCTGCCGATCAGCTGATCTATCAGCAGGGCTATGAACAGACATCGTTCTCGGACATTGCGGGCGCTGTGCAGATTTCGCGCGGCAACTTCTACTATCACTTCAAGTCCAAGAACGAGATTCTGGATGCCGTGATCAAAGCGCGCCTCGACAACACCCGGGAGATGCTGGCGCAGTGGGAGATCGAGGAGGCACGGCCAGCTGACCGCGTTCGCCGCTTCATCCATATCTTGCTCGCGAACCGCAGCAAGATTAGGCGCCATGGCTGTCCCGTCGGCACGCTATGCACCGAACTTGCGAAGCAGAACCACGGCTCGCAAGGTGAAGCAAGAAAGGTATTCACGCTATTTCGAGCCTGGTTGCGGCGGCAATTCGCGCTGCTTGGTCACGAGACCGACGCGGACGATCTGGCGATGCATCTTCTGGCGCGGAGCCAGGGGATCGCGGTGCTCGCAAATACATTCCGCGACGGAAAATTCATCGAGCTTGAGGTTGCGCAATTGTGCGACTGGCTGAATGCCTGTGTGGAACCTGCCGCACGGAACGAACAGGAACAATCAGGAGCAGACTGATGTTTGTTGTATTCCTCAGATTCTCTGACAACAAAGACGGTGCAAGCCATCTCATGGAGCGCCACAAGGACTGGATCAAACGGGGCTTCGATGACGGCGTCTTTCTGTTGGCCGGCAGCCTTCAGCCAAATGCTGGCGGTGGAATTTTGGCGCACAACACGTCGTTGTCCGATCTTCAAGGCCGGGTGAACTCAGATCCTTTTGTGGCGGAAAACGTCGTCAGCGCCGAGATTGTCGAGATCACTCCGGCTCGTGCCGACGAGCGGTTGGGTTTTCTGGTTGGCTAAGCGCTACACCCCGGCAAGCCAAGGATGGAGGGACGAGCCCAACGATTGCAGGACCGATTGACAGACGCCGCCGCCGGTTGTGCGACGCGTTGAAACATCAAGAAGCTCGGACTGTCCTGGTTGGACCGTGAACGGTGGAGCCCGCGTCCGGCATCGCGCCATCGGTCCACCACCCAGTGCCATCGTCGAAGGCTCGGGTTAAGCCATTCAGCCTGGCGCCGACAGCAGCCATTCAAAACCAGCAGCGGCGGCTCCTTTGTAAGCAGCCGGAAGATCAGAACATTCCGTTGTCGTTGGCACTTTCGGCCGGCAGGGTCTGGAGGACGTCCCAATGCTCAACGATCTTGCCGTTGTCATCGAAACGGAAGATGTCGATGCCGGCGTAGGCGAGGTCGTCCGGCCAGATCTGATGACAGTGAAGAACCACGTGGTTGCCTTCCGCCACGGTGCGTTTGACGATCACCT
>JBPCWB010000707.1:0-13112 GCA_051009955.1 Hyphomicrobiaceae bacterium
TGGCAAAGTCCCGAATGGCGTCCGCCGGCACGCCCCGCCGGCGCAGACCTCGTAGCGTCGGCATTCGCGGATCATCCCAGCCGCGCACGTGACCTTCCGTGACGAGTTGATTGAGCTTGCGCTTCGACAACATCGTATGGGTCATGTTGAGGCGGGCGAATTCGGTTTGCTGCGGCTTGCTCGGTGTCGGCAAGTTTTCGATCAACCAATCGTAAAGCGGCCTGTGGTCTGCAAATTCGAGCGTGCAGAGCGAATGCGTGATGCCCTCGATTGCGTCGGACTGGCCATGCGCAAAATCGTAGGTTGGATAGATGCACCACGTATCACCGGTGCGCGGATGCGGTGTGCGCAAAACACGATACAGCACAGGATCCCGCAGGTTGATGTTACCCGACGCCATATCGATTTTGGCCCGCAGAACGCGAGACCCATCCTCGAAATCGCCGGCCCGCATACGCCTGAAAAGATCCAGATTCTCTTCGACTGCGCGTTCGCGATGCGGACTGTTACGGCCGGGAGCAGTCAACGTGCCGCGGTATTCGCGGATCTGCTCGGCGCTCAAATCATCGACATAGGCGTTGCCCGCATTGATCAGGTGCTCGGCCCAGCCATAGAGCTTCTCAAAGTAGTCCGAGGCGTAGAGCGTTTCACCGTCCCACCCGACGCCCAGCCAGCGCAAATCTTCTTCGATCGCCTCGATGTATTCCTCGTCTTCCTTGACGGGATTGGTGTCATCAAGACGTAGATTGCACTTGCCGCCAAATTCCGCCGCCATGCCGAAATTGAGGCAGATCGACTTCGCATGCCCGATGTGCAAATAGCCATTGGGCTCGGGCGGAAACCGCGTGACGACGCTCTGCACACGGCCGGTCTCGAGGTCCGAACGAATGAGATCGCGGACGAAGTGGCTGGGGCCGGATGGAGCGGGCTCATCACCCGGTTGACCGGTACTATTCGTCGGATCGGTCTTGCTGCTCATCTCTGACACGATGCCTGTTCGTTATGAGGGAATTGAACGTGGTCGCAATCCACCTCCGGGTCTTGCCCGTCGGTCGTCGCCAACCATTTGGCAGTGGCATAGCAACAATCCGTCAGACCGTATAGTGCCTGGTGGACGACGAAGCAGGCATTCGGACGCAACAGTTCGCCGGCCTGCGATGATGCGCAACGGCAACGCATTCACAGTTCTGCCGCATATCAATTCTTTTGTTCGTGGCGCTGTGGCCAAATCAACTGCTAGCTAGCATGATATTGGGCCGTCGAGATTCGGTCACAGCTCCAAGTCATGATGTGTTCCGTGAGATGGCGCGTTAGCGTTCTGTTTCAATTCATCATTCACGTTGGTCAATTCTTGAGAGGTATTTGCATGGGCAGATCCCGTGCTTCTGCTTCTGGTGCGCCGGAAAAGATCGAGGTCAACGGCTTGACCGAGCCGGTCGAAGTGCGGCGGCATCCTGCAGCGCGGCGAATGACCTTGCGTGTAAGCAGGACACATCGCGCCGTGATTGTTACGCTGCCCATGCAGTGCGACCTCAAGCAGGCTGGCGAGTTCCTGAGCACACACATTGACTGGGTGCGTGAGCGTCTGACGGACATGCCGGCTGCGCAACCATTTGCACATGACAGCATGGTGGCGTTGCGTGGCAAACCGCATCGCATTGTTTTCATCGGCCCGCGGCGCGGTCAGATTCCGGTCTCAGTGATCGAAATCGCCGATGGACCGAATGAGCTTCACGTTACCGGTGACCAAGAGTTTGCGGCGCGGCGATTGCGCGACTGGCTGATCGGTGAGGCGCGCAAGGACCTTGAGCATCGCGTTGCATTTCACGCCCGCCGGCTGAGTCTCAAGGCCGGCCGGATTACCGTACGCGACCAAACTAGCCGGTGGGGATCATGCTCAAGCACCGGTAACTTGTCATTCTCCTGGCGTCTGGTCATGGCGCCTGCGGCGATCCTCGACTACGTCGCCGCCCATGAGGTGGCGCATCTCGCTGAGATGAACCACGGCCCGCGCTTCTGGGCCCTCGTGCGCAGAACCTGCCCTCATACGGATGAGGCCAAGCGCTGGCTCCAGGTCTACGGCCTCGATTTACACAGCTACGGCGCGCTGGCCTGAGAAACGCCCAGGCCGATTTTCCTCGCTGCACGCATCGTTTCACGGGTGACCTCTACGCCGGTACGCTCCATAGCCAGCGGTAGAGCGACGGAATGCCTGAGAACACAAGCAGCAGGATGATGCGCATGACAATGACGAAAAACATGAAAACAAACTGCTGCTCTTGCAGCAGGAACTTCACCCAGACGTTATAGCGAACGTCCAGCCCGGTATTGCTCGTATCGGTGAGGGCCTCTTTAAAATGACTGGCCTGAATGAGCATGCCCTCCAGGGCGATGGGATGCTCAATGCCCACGTAGACCATTGCCAATGCACCGAGCAGCAGCGAGAGAAAAATGATTCCGCCCGCGCGGAAAATCTGCACAAGAAAACTCATTACTGCCCTCGACCGGTCAACGACATCACCATTCTACAGCCAATCGCTCCATTTTGCATGGCTAAGTCAAGCTGGCTACACCGTTCGTGGTGGCTGAAAGCGATCACGCCACACCCACACCGGCGGCAGATTGTGCATCATCGTCCTGTGAGTAGGCGCCTTCGGTGCTGCCGAACGGCACGAACAGGAAAATCTCTTTCTTCACCCCGCTTGGCATTCTGCCGCGTGAAAACCACAGGATCGCGTGCGCCTGGCTGGAACAAGTCAGGATCAATTCGATCCTCCCACTGCTCCCGCCGGCCACCCAACGCCACGGGGTCATGACCAGTCTCGGGGCGCGATCGGAAAAGGGCGTAAACTGGTGGCGTGGTTCCGCCTGAGGCGCAATGGCTCTATACGTCGACGCTCGCCGCCAGGGCATTTTCCTGAATGAACTCGCGGCGCGGCTCAACAACATCGCCCATCAGTTTCGAGAAAATGTCATCGGCTTCCGCCAGATCGCTGATCTTGACTTGGAGCAGCGTGCGGGCCTCCTTGTCCAGCGTCGTCTCCCAAAGCTGGTCGGGGTTCATTTCGCCCAGGCCTTTGTAGCGTTGCATTGAGATGCCTTTTCGGCCCGCCGCATAGACAGCCTCGATCAGTTGGCGCGGCCCGTAGATCGTTTGCTCATTGTCCCTACGAACCAATGTGGCCGGTTCATTGTAGATCTCGGCGAGATGCTCCTGCCGCTCGTGCAGACGCCGTGCCTCGAGTGACCCGAGCAGCGCCCGATCAAGGTTATGGGCCTCGGCCACACCGCGGACCTCGCGACTGAACACAAACCCATCGTTGCCGAACCGGCCGGTCCAGCCCCGCTCAGTCTCTTCGGAGACCATGTCGAGACGCTCTGCTATCCGGATTGCGACGCGGTTGGCGCGATCAGCTGATAGCAGCAGCTCCGGATCGAACGCCGCACCGATGGCTCCCTGCTCGACGACGTAACGGGTATATCGCGAGTGCATGTCGTCCATGAGCTTGCTGGTAATGCGTGCGCGTTCGACGATGTCGCGCAGGTCCGGCCCGGCCCGCTCCTCGCCTGAGCCGAGAACAAGCTTGGCCTCGGCCAACCCGGAGTCGATCAGGTAATTCTCCAACTCACGCTCATCCTTGAGGTAGGACTCGGATTTGCCTTTGCTGACTTTGTAGAGCGGCGGCTGCGCAATATATAGGTGGCCCTTTTCGACAAGTTCATGCATTTGCCGATAGAAGAAGGTCAACAGCAGCGTGCGAATGTGGGCGCCGTCGACATCGGCATCGGTCATGATGATAATTTTGTGGTAGCGCAGTTTTTCGATATTGAAATCTTCGCGCCCGATACCGGTGCCAAGCGCCGTGATTAGGGTTCCGATTTCCTGGCTGGACAACATCTTGTCGAACCGCGCCCGCTCGACATTCAGAATTTTGCCACGGATCGGCAGAACCGCTTGAAACTCGCGGTTGCGTGCCTGTTTGGCCGATCCGCCAGCAGAGTCGCCCTCGACAATAAACATTTCCGTATTGGCCGGATTACGATCCTGACATTCGGCAAGCTTGCCGGGCAGATTGTTAACATCGAGCGCACCCTTGCGACGCGTGAGTTCACGTGCCTTGCGGGCCGCTTCACGCGCGGCCGCGGCTTCGAACACCTTGGTGATGATCAGCTTGGCCTCTTTCGGATGCTCCTCAAACCAAATCGAGAGCTGATCGGACACCACGCTCTCGACAATCGGCTTGACTTCGGACGAGACCAACTTGTCCTTCGTCTGGCTGGAAAACTTTGGGTCGGGCACCTTGACGGAGAGGACGCACGTCAATCCTTCGCGTGCATCGTCGCCAGTGATCGACACCTTCTCCTTCTTGGAGATCCCTGTCTGCTCCGCATAACGGTTGACAATCCGCGTCAACGCCCCGCGAAACCCTGCAAGGTGGGTGCCGCCGTCGCGCTGTGGGATATTGTTCGTGAAGCAAAGGACGTTTTCATGGTAGCTGTCATTCCACCAAAGTGACGCCTCGATCGTTAGCCCATCCCGCTCACCGATCATCATGACAGGCGTGTCGATGATCGCGTTCTTGGCGCGGTCGATGTACTGGACGAAAGCAGCCAGGCCGCCGGCGTACGACATCACCTCCTGGCGTTGGTCCGCATGGCGGTTGTCGGTGAGGACGACTCTGACACCCGAATTCAAGAAAGCCAGTTCGCGCAGGCGGTGTTCCAACGTTTCGAAGTTGAACTCGGTAATGTTGTGAAACGTATTCAGACTCGGAAGGAACGTGACCTCGGTGCCGCTGTTGCCATTGTCGGGTCCGGTGACCGCTAGAGGCGCCTCGGACACGCCATCCTTGAAGCGCACGAAATGCTCGTTGCCATCGCGCCAGATGCGCAGCTCCAGCCATTGCGACAGCGCGTTCACAACCGATACGCCGACGCCGTGCAGTCCGCCGGAAACCTTGTAAGGGTTGTCGTCCTCGCCTTCGCCGAACTTGCCGCCGGCGTGTAACTGGGTCATGACGACTTCGGCCGCCGATATGCCTTCCTCCGGGTGCATCCCGACCGGAATACCGCGGCCATTGTCGGATACAGTGCATGAACCATCAGGGTTAAGAACGACTTTGACTTCCGACGCAAATCCGGCCAACGCCTCATCAATCGCGTTGTCGACAACCTCATAGACCATGTGATGGAGACCCGATCCATCGTCGGTGTCACCAATGTACATGCCAGGTCGCTTGCGGACCGCATCAAGCCCCTTCAGGACCTTGATTTTCTCCGCGCCATAACCGTTCGAACCGTTACTGTCTGCAGCCGTTTCCGCTGTCATTTTGGACGTCGTCCTTAACTCAATTCGGGTGGCTTGCAGTATAGCACGCTTCGCGCTCGGATGCGCGTTTTCCGGGCATATGCGACGCCTTGAACACAGACTTTTTTCTTATTTTATTTCAATGTCTTATGTTCTTTTTTCCAATGACGCGCAGGGATCTCGTGCGCGCGATCAGATTTCTGCCACATCGCCGGCGGAAACGCGCAAAAACGTTGCCTGCGATTCGAGTTCGGCAAAAGCCGAACGATCGGTTCCGGTCATCCAGGATTGGGCTCCGAGACGCAGCAGATCCTCGAACAGAGCGGCCCGGCGTTCGGCGTCGAGATGGGCCGCAATCTCATCAAGAAGCAAGACCGGCGGCGCCCCTCCGCGCCGTGCCGCCGCCAACTCGGCATGGGCCAAAACCAGACTGATCAGAAGCGCCTTCTGCTCGCCCGTCGAACACAGCTTGGCGGGCATCGCCTTCGGTCCGTGGGTCACCAGCAGATCACTCCGGTGCGGACCGAGTAATGTGCGCCCAGCGGCCCGATCCCTGTCGCGATCACGGGCCAGTGCGTCACGGTAGCGATCTTCGACATCGATCGCTGGCCGGTCAGCGAGTTCGCGCTCCAAGGTGCCTTCGAGCACCAGTTCGGCCCAAGGGAAGACTTCCCCCTGTTGGCGGTCACGCCGCATCGCCATCTCGCGATCGAGGGCACCGACCGCTTCGACGCGCGCGGCCGCGATGGCAACGCCCGTCTCGGCAAGGATCGTCTCGAGACCTTCGAACTGGGCGCGGTCGTACGTCCCCTCGTCCAGCAGCCGATTCCGCTGGCGCATGGCCCGGTCGAAATGCCCTGCGCGATTGCGATGGCTGGGGTCGAAACACAAGATCAGTCGATCCAGGAAGCGGCGGCGTTCCGATGCCGGCCCCGTGAAGAGCCCGTCGGATGACGGCGTCAGCCACACCATTTCGATATAGTCGGCAAGAACGCCGGAGCCCGTTTGATTGACCCCATCGATGCGCACGATTCGGCCTGACCTCGCACCGTTCGGGGCTGAGGGCTGCAGGCCGGTGCCAATATCAACCACGGCGTAGGCCGTGTGCGCTCGCGCTGCCACCGACCAATCTCCAGGTGTTCCGTGGCGGGCGAGGTCAGGATATGCCGTGCGCCGCAAGCCCTGTCCCGGCGCCAGCAATGATACGGCCTCGAGCAGATTGGTCTTGCCCGCGCCATTGGAGCCATAGAGGACAACCGGCCTGTCTCCAGCCGTTATCGTCACCTGCTCGAAATTTCTGAAATTAGCGAGCCTGAGCGTCTCGATCCAGAGCGGTGCTAACGTGTCAGCGGGCAATGGGTGATCCGACTTCAGCAATAGTAATCTGCCCGTCCTACCAAGACCTGCGCGTCCATGCCCATAGCGACGCTCTAAACGCGCATCGGCATCAGTACATAAAGCGCGGCGTCATCGCCACCATCGCGCACCATGGTCGGCGAACCAGGGTCGGCCAACTTGAAGAGGGCATGGTCGCTCTCAAGCTGCCCGGCAATATCGAGGAGGTAACGGGCGTTGAAGCCGATTTCCAAAGGTTCGGCGGCATACTCCACGGCCAGTTCTTCCGTCGCGCTCCCGCCCTCCGGATTGTTGACCGAGAGTACCAGGGCGTTGGCGTCGAGATTGAGCTTCACGGCCCGGCCGCGCTCGCTTGCGATGGTCGAGACCCGATCGACGGCGCTCATGAATTCGGCGTTGGATACGCGCATCTCCTTGTCGTTGCCCTTCGGAATGACCCGGGCATAGTCGGGGAACTGTCCGTCGATGAGTTTGGAAGTCAGCGTGATGTTGCCGATCTCGAACCGCACCTTGCTGCCCGAGACCCCGACTTGCACGTCGGCGGTGCCATCTTCCAGAAGGCGATGCAATTCATGAACCGTTTTGCGCGGAACAATCACGCCGGGCATGCCGTCGGCACCACTTGGCTGAGGAAGCTCGATCTGGGCCAACCGGTGGCCGTCTGTCGCGACCGCGCGCAGGGTCGGAGTTCCGCCTTCCGAGGCCGCAGTGTGAAGATAGATACCATTGAGATAGTAACGGGTCTCCTCAGTGGAGATGGCAAACCGAGTCTTCTCGATCAGCCTGCGTAACTCGTGTGCAGGCAGCGAGAACTGGTGCGCCATTTCTCCGGCAGCGAGATCCGGGAAGTCTTCTGCAGGCAACGTCTGAAGTGCAAATCGTGATTGGCCGGATGCCAGCGAAATGCGCTCGCGCTCAGCATCTCGTTCAAGCTGCACTTGGGCGCCGTCGGGTAGCTTGCGGACGATGTCGTGCAGCATGTGAGCCGGCACGGTGATCGCACCGTCGCTGGCAAGCTCCGCCTCGGTTTGCTCGGAGACTTCGCGCTCCAGATCAGTGGCATTGAACTGCAACGTGCCGCCCGAAGCGCGCAAAAGCACATTCGACAGAATTGGGATTGTGGTCCGCCGCTCAACCACGCTGGTCACGTGGCCCAGTGCTTTCAACAGTTCCCCTCGTTCAATGACAAGTTTCATTGCGGTCCCTGAAAATCTTGAAGCCTGCAAGGTCCGCGCTTTTAGCGCATTGGGCTCCACAAAGCGAGTGACGTTGTATCAGCGTCCACGCTTTCGAAATGCCGTCATGGCATCGACTGAACGGCCCGATTGCATTGATTCGCGCGAGTCATAAGTTGACCGGAAAGCGAACGAATTTGCAAGTATTCTAGATGGTTGCAGCTGGTCTGTAATGCAGGAATGCAACGATTGCCGCGGCAATGCGCAGCGATATTCATCAGCTGAATGGATAATTCTATCCAACCGCCAGCCGCGGCCAGCACGGACTGACGAAACGATGGCGGCCATCTCGTAGCAACCGCCATCGCCTTTGTGTTACATCACCACCGCCGGCCATGGCAGCGCGGTTCGGATGTCGCGCCGCACTGCCTTGACCATCGCTGTCTCAAGTGTGCAGCAGCTTCTTCAGATCTTCGATTTCATCGCGCAGGCGAGGGTTACCCTCCAAGCATCCTTCGATCTTTCGGATGGCATGCAGGACCGTTGTGTGATCGCGATTGCCGAACCGTCGGCCGATTTCCGGCAGCGACCGGGCCGTGAGCTGCTTGGCCAAGTACATCCCGATCTGGCGCGGCCAGACGACGGAACGGTGACGCCGTTGCGAGAGGATATCCGGCTTCGACACACCGAAGTGCCGTGAAACGATCTTGATGATGTCCTCAATCCGCACACGACGCGGCTCAGCACCCTGGACAAGATCCCGGATGACGTTTTCGGCCACATCGCGCGTGATCGGCGTCCGCATGTATTGCCACTGAGCGTGCAGCCGAATAGCGGCACCTTCAAATTCACGGCCATTCTCCGTCAGCCGCTCCGCGAGAAGCTCGAGAACATCGCGCGAGATTTCGAACGACGGATCTATCAGCCGCTTTTCCTGAACCCGTCGCTCAAGAATTTTCATCCGCAGCTCATAGTCCGGTGACTCGATCTCGGTCACCAGACCGCGCTGCAGTCGCGTGCGCATCCGATCGTTCAGCTTTTCGACCTGATTGGGCGCGCGCGCTGAAGCAACGACGATCTGTTTACCACCATCGAGCAGGGCATTGATGATGTGGTCGAACTCCTGCTCGGTATGCTGGCCATGCAAGAATTCCAGATCGTCAATCAACAGCATGTCGATGGCGCGGAAGCGATCCTTGAACGCCAGCGCATCTTTGCTCTGCAGGGCCTCGACAAACTGGAAACGAAAACGCTCCGCAGTCAGATAGAGAATTTGTGCCTGGGGCATCCGCCGGCGAACTTCCCAGGCGATCGCCTGCAGAAGGTGCGTCTTTCCCAGGCCCACCGCCGAGTGGATGTACAGCGGGTTGAAGCCGCGCGTGTTGGAGTAAAGGGTCTCGGCCACCTGGGTGGCCCCGGCATGAGCCATACGGTTGGCGGTGCCGACGACAAAGGCATCAAATGTATAGCGGGGATCGAGTGGTGACCCTTCGAACCCGCCAGCCTGCGTCGGCGTACGCATCGCGCTCGGCAGCAGCCCGTCGCCCGGCGACCGCGGCAACATCGACGAAGCCTGCGGCAGCCCGCTCGAACCGTCGGCCTGGGCCATCGGGTCCTGTTCGGACTCCTGCCGGTGTCTCGCCGCCCCGCCAGGAACGCGCAAAGTGACTTCAACCTGCTCGATCGTGGCAAACTCTTTCTTGGCCGCGTTCAGGATGTGGTCGAGATAGTGCGACTGTATCCAGCTGCGTAGAAACTTCACCGGCACACTGATGGTCAGCAACGCACCGTCGAAAGAATCTGCTTCCGCCGCATTGAACCAGCTCGTGAAGACCTCTTCCCCAAGCCGGGCGCGAAGTATGCTCCTGATCTTTTGCCACTTCGCCTCAATCTCAGATTTCTCCAACAGTTCCCCGCTGTTTGCGCTGCCTTTCTCGCAATTCAAAGGGTCAGCTTTACGCTCTGGCTTGGCTGCAATTGCCGTGTCGGCACGCATCTCGTGTGAGCGTCCGAATTCATGTCCCACATTCATTGTTTGACTTCCCCGCACAACGTCGTTTGTTACTTACAGACACTTCGAATGCGCGCACTTGTCCCGTTCTGATCTCCCGCACGAGATCAGCCGGATCGCATTCTTGAAATGCCGAGAGCTGGCGCTTTCCCCTTACGCCGATTCTCCGGTTATGCACCACACGCCGCCGTGCCTGTGCGCCACCGGAAGGACTTGCTCAGCGGTCTTGGACCGCCTCCCAGTACTGCAAAGATGATTGATTTTTGCCAATGGCGTGCGCCGCAACGCCAAGCCTGCCTGTCACAAAGTCCAGGCCGTCCGAGCCCGATTGCCGAGCTATCGGTTGAGATATCATAGTTTGCAGACTCCCCACTTTACTCGCCCTCCTCAAAACTACCGCAACCCGCCATCGCGCCGCCGATGCTACAGGTTCGGATACAAATGCACCTCACGAAGACGGAATTATTTCTGTCAAAGCGATGCACCAACCAAAGAGTGGCACTTAAATCTGCGACCAACCGGTTTTCTTGAGTGATGCCAGTCGAGGAAACACCCCTCGAACGCCTGAACAACACCCCCTGCTAGCCGTTTACTATCTGTGAACTCTACCCCCGGCAGTCGAGCCTGTGAACCCCCGCTTGACCGACCAAATCCGCGCATCGAGCCGGCTTGAAGCATTGCTCAGGACAGGTGAGATTTACTGGTGAATTGCTGTGCAAGATTTATCCACTTGATCTCGCACTAGAAAATTTTCCGACCCTCAAACCGCAGTATGAAAAAGGCACCCGAATGAGGGTGCCTCGGTGCGCGTGATTTTCGCAGCGGCGATGCCGGATAACTGCTTATAACTTTTGTTGTAGGATCATCTGCCATCCCCTTGAATCACGCCTTGAATCCAACACCTTGGCGAATATTCTCGATCGCAAATCGAGGCGCAAAACAATTGATGAGTGTGATATTATAATCACGCAATGGCAGTTGTCGCCCTGCGAACCACTAAGCCATTGTTTTGACACGCTTAGCGAGGCGCGACACTTTGCGACTGGCAGCGTTGGCGTGAACAACACCGAGTTGACCGGAGCGCGTGATCACTGGCTGGGCTTCGCGAAGGGCTGTTGCAGCGGCTTGCTGGTCGCCCGATTCGATCGCCTCTTCCACCTTGCGAACTTCGCTGCGCAACCGTGTCCGGCGCGTTTTGTTGACCTCGGTGCGACGAATTGTTTGACGCGCGGCCTTCTTGGCCGAAGATGTATTGGCCATGAGACTTAAAATCCTGCTGGCTGGGTTATGGATGTTCCGTAGCGGAGCTTGATCGCGAGCAGCCCGACGATTGAGCGCCGATACAAATTTTGCGCCCGAAGCGGTCGCCGCGGGCGCGTTGGGATTTCGTATAACCCTTGCGGATGAAACGGTCAACACGAACAAGGCCTTGCGGGCGTGATCGGGCACCAAACTTAACCGTCCGGCACGAACATCATTCTGCCTGCCTCCAAGCAGATCTTCGCGGGATAAGCCATTGCACTGCGCCTCACGCTGCCGTTAAAAGCCCCTCCCAGGGCGCGCGCGTCGCGTTCGCCGACCAAGCAAAGGAGAACACAGGATGACGCTCTGGGTGGTGTGCATCGGGATCAGCGTCGGTTTGCTGGCGCTAACCGCGCAAGGGCGCAGCACAGACATCAACATGGCCTACTACAATTTGGTCGTTGCTGCGGCGGCGAGTTTGGTCTTCTGCATTCTGGCGTTGCGCTCCAACGGGAACCTTCAGGCGCGCAAGGCCGGGCGATCGGCAGTTGCGGCCGACCTTGCACGGTCGATGAGTTTGATTTGGCTGTGGGGCGTTCTGGGCCTGACCGCCATCTACGCAACGGGGATCCTGGTATGGAAAGAATGGTGGCACTTCCTGCTGGCATTCATGGCTGCCGGAGCCCTGTGCTACGCATCTGCCTACGCCCTTCAACGCCAGGCTGAGCGCGGTGGCGACGATGAACGTCTGCTGAGCCGCGGCCACTATGCGACCATCGCCCAGCTCGTCGGTATGGTCGTGGTCGTGGTCGGCCTCTTGGTCGACGGCAAGATGGTGCGGTTCTTCACCGAGCGCTACACGGACTGGGCTGGCAACAATGTTTTCTTCTTTGGCGCACTCGCGCTAGGCGTGCTCTGCATCTACGGCATCTTGACGCGCCGGCAGCCGCAATCAGAATGACATCTGACCGAACGTTTCGCTGGCTGATTGCAATCGGAGGCCTTTCGATTGCAGCCATGGCTTTGGCCGCCGCGTCCGACAGTCTTCCTACAGCCCTCGGTGCCGGTCTGCTCTATGCCGTGGCCGCCTTCGTTGCGACCGCGCGATCCAACGCACCCGCCGCGGACACGCGCACTGCCGAAGACAGTTGGTCTGAGATATCGATACGCAACACGACGCTGCTGGCGATAACCTATGCCTGGGGCGGCGGCGCGATCCTGGCGGCCTACTTTCTCACAGACCTGTTCTGGCACCATGCCTGGCAATACGGCGTCGGCATGGTCCTTATCGCGCTTGGCCTTTGGGCTTTACGATTACAGCTCCAACGATCCGACAGTGTCCTGCGCCAACGACACTGGTCGCACCGCCTCGCAAGCTTGACGGCGTTACAGGCCGGCGCTGCGGCGGCAGGTCTCGCCTTTCTGGTCGCCTCGGAAAAACTCTGGCGGCACAATCCGGATTGGATCGCCAACCATGTCTTCGTCTTCGGTGGCACCGTTATCGTGGTGCAGTCGGTCCTGGCCGTTCTGGCGCACCGTCGGGCAGCAAATTAGAACGAGCCGATCGCTGGTCGCCGCCGGACAGCAGTGACGCCCTACCGGTTCTTGAAATTCGCTTTTCGTTTTTCGGCGAAGGCGGCCATGCCTTCCGTCTGATCTTCAGTTGCAAACATTGAATGGAACAGCCGACGCTCAAAGCGAACGCCCTCGGTCAACGTTGTCTCATAGGCGCGATTGACGGTTTCCTTGGTCATCATCACGATCGGAAGGGACATGCCTGCCACCATTTCGGCCGTCTTGACCGCTTCATCGATGAGCTGATCAGCTGGCACAACGCGCGAGACGAGACCCGAGCGCTCGGCTTCGTCGGCGTCCATCATTCGCCCGGTTAGGCACATTTCCATGGATTTCGATTTGCCGACGAATTTGGTCAATCGTTGCGTACCGCCGGCTCCCGGCATGACGCCAAGCTTGATTTCCGGTTGCCCGAACTTGGCCGTGTCGGCAGCAATGATGAAAT
>JBPCWB010000708.1:0-5194 GCA_051009955.1 Hyphomicrobiaceae bacterium
GTTCGATCGTCAATCCGAAGTTTCCGGCGTCCGTTGGCGGCCGCATGGCGACCGGTCACTATCTCCCGATCGTCGTTTTCGGAGCGCTTTCACAGATCATACCGGATCAGTTGATTGCTGCCTGTGGCTCACCGCTGTGGTCGATCATCCAGACCGGTGTGCGTCCGGATGGGCGCACCTATGCCTCAGTTCTGTTCTTCAACGGCGGCATGGGCGCGACCGTTGCCGGTGACGGCCAGAGCACCTATGCCTGGCCCAGCAATGTCTCAAACGTCCCCATCGAACTCATCGAGCGCGAGAGTGCGCTGGTTGTGCTGAAGAAGGAGCTGCGCCCGGGCAGCGGCGGCGCGGGCCTTCATCGCGGTGGCCTCGGCCAGGACGTGCTGCTGCAGGTCAAGTCGGAAACCCCGATTGGATTGATCTTCATGGCCGAACGTTGCCGCTTCCCCGCGCCAGGGATCGACGGTGGTGGCGAGGGCGCGCGCGGAGAGGTTTTGATCGACGGACAAGCTGTCGATCACCGTAAGAATGTCGTGCTGAGCAACGGCCAGCAAATCCTGTTGAGGACGCCCGGTGGGGGCGGATCCGGATCCCCCGGCGCGCGTAGTGCCGAGGCAATCGCACATGACCGCCGGCTGGGATACGTAGTGGATTAGACGGGGCAGAATCACAATGGATGATGGGTGCCAATTGCGATGATCAGGTCAACGCGGCCGTAGCCTTCTGAATCCGTTGGCAAGCGCGCTCGAGATCGTTCAGAGCCACTGCGAACGATATGCGAAAGTGCGGCGACAAACCGTACGCTGCACCGTGAACGGTGGTCACTCCGTAATCATCCATGAGATACATAACGAAATCCCGATCGTTCTCGATCGTCTTGCCTGACGGGGTCACCTTGCCGATCAGATCACGGCAACTTGGATAAACGTAGAACGCGCCTTCCGGTGATCGACACTGAATGCCCTTGGCCTGGTTCAGCATGGAAACAACAAGGTCACGTCGTTCTTGAAAGGCAGCGGCACGTTCGGCTACCAGATCCTGAGGGCCAGTCAAAGCCGCGACGGCGGCGGCCTGTCCGACGGAGGACGGGCCCGACGTCGCCTGCGACTGCATCTTTAGCATCTCCGCCAACAGAGCCGCCGGACCTCCACAGAAACCGATGCGGAACCCGGTCATGGCATAAGTTTTGGAAACACCGTTGATGACAATCGTCCGGTCTTTGAGGCCCGGCTCGACAGCAGCGATCGTAGCGCAGGATTTGCCGTCGAATACGATGTGCTCGTAGATGTCGTCGGTCATGATCCAGACGTGCGGGTGTTTGAGTAGAACGTCCGCCAGCGCTCTGAGATCATCATGCGTGTAAACCGCGCCGGATGGATTCGACGGTGAATTCATGACGAACCACTTGGTCGCCGGCGTGATCGATCGCGCGAGTGTCTCGGCATCGATTTTGAAGTTCGACTCCGCCCCGCACGGGACGAGTTTCGGCACGCCATTGGCGAGTTCGACAACTTGTTCGTAGGCAATCCAGAACGGTGTCGGCAGTATGACCTCGCTCCCGGACTCGACAGTCGCCATCAGGGCGTTGAAGATGACCTGCTTGGCACCCGTTGACACCATCACTTCCGACGGTTTGTAGTCGAGGTTGTTTTCGCGTCGAAACTTTTCGATCACCGCAGCCTTCAGTTCTGCCGTTCCCGACATTGTCGTGTACTTGGTCTGGCCGCCCAGCATTGCTTGGTAGGCCGCCTCGATAACGTGCGGTGGTGATTGAAAATCAGGCTCACCGGAACTGAGCGCAATGACGTCCTCTCCGGCCGCCTTCAATTCGCGCGCGCGCTGGGAAGCAAGGGCGCTAGGTGACGCCGAAATCCGGGTGACACGTGCTGCGGGCTTAAGTTCCGACACGTCGGTTTCTCCAATGACAAATGACCAAATGAGGGACCTTATAGTCCCACTGAGCGATGACGTATATTGACACGATTGCGGCGCCGCGCAATGGCACTGCTTGTGGTCATCAACCTGCGAATAAGCGCGCGCGGGGTTGCGACTATCGTCGCAATCCCATAGCCATACGAGACAAGCCGGCGCTATGATGCGGATAACAGTTACGATGGGGAACGATGATGGCAACCAATCTCAAGCGCATATTGGCGACGGAGTCGCTTTCGCCTGCCGGCCGCAGCGTCATCGACGCTCGCGACGATATCGAAATGGTCCACTTTCCACACCACTTGACCGGCGAAGACTTCCAGAAGCGCATGCGTGAAGTTGCTCCTGTGCATGCCGTTATTCTGGGCGCTTCACGCTTTGGCGGTGCCGAACTGGATGCGGCCGGCGAAATGATGGTCGTCGCTCGGGTCGGCGTCGGCTATGACGCAATCGACATCCCGACAATGACGCAGCACAAAATTCCTGTGATGATTGCCGGTGTGGCCAACTCGCCATCAGTTGCCGAGCAGGCCATGTTCATGATGCTCAATCTGGCCAAACGAGCGACCGAACTTGATGCTCTCGTCCGTGAAAGGCGCTGGAACGACCGTTTCACGACCGTGCCCTTTGATCTCTTTGAAAAGAACGTTCTGGTCGTTGGATTCGGGCGGATCGGTTCGCGCACGGCCAAACGCTGCAATGCGATGGAAATGAATGTCCTGGTGTATGACCCGTACAAGTCCGACGAAGAAATCGGATCAGCCGGATGCACCGCCGTGAGAGATCTTGATGCCGCACTGGAGCGTGCCGACTTCGTCACGATTCACTGCCCGAAAACGCCCGAAACGGTCAACATGTTCGACGCCGAACGTCTCGGCCGGATGAAGGAAACCGCCTACCTCGTCAACACAGCGCGCGGTGGCATCATCAACGAGACCGACCTCTTCTCAGCTTTGACGGAAAACAAACTCGCCGGGGCGGGGCTTGACGTCCTGGAACTCGAGCCGCCGTCAGAAGACAACCCGCTGCTGGCTCTTGATAACGTCATTCTCGCTCCGCACATGGCCGGCGTGACACGTGAGGCAATGGGACGAATGGGCGAGGCGGCCGCCAAGAACATTCTCAGCGTGTTTGACGGCGTTCCCATGCGCGAAAACATGGTCAATCCCGAAGTCCTTGACCAATAAGCAACTCTATCGTCCGGACTATTCGAAACAAAGGGCGCGCCAGCTAAGGTCGCGCCCTCACTCTGTTCAATTCATCGTTCGCAACTGAATCAGGTCATCAGCGCAGCGACCTCGTCCAGCGCGCGCAATGCGCCGTCACGGCTTCCATCCGGAACCTCATAAAGCGCACGGTTTATCCCGGCCTCACGGCAGGTCTGAAGTGCCGCCTTGTCGGTCGGGCCACGGAAGAGCGTCGTCGACAGCTCCTCGGGATCTCGGCCGTGTTTCTCGGCCATCGCGTGCAATCGCGCCATGCTGGTCTTCGGATCGAAGTTCATGTTTCCGCGCGGAATCCAACCATCGCAATACTCCACGATCCGCTTCAGGGTGTAGTCAGTTTCACCGCCCAGAAGAATCGGCGGGTGTGGCTTGCGCACCGGCTTCGGATACGACCAGATCGGATCGAAATTGACGAACTCACCTTTGTAACTGGCTTCCTCCTGGGTCCAGATCGCCTTCATGGCCTCGGTATGTTCCCGCATCTGCTTGAAGCGCGTTTTGTGCTCGACACCGTGGTTATTCATCTCATCGACATTCCAACCGCCGCCGATGCCGAACTCGACGCGACCGCCTGACAGCATGTCCAGGCTTGCAATCGTCTTCGCCAACACGATCGGATCGTGTTGTGGCACCAGACAGATCCCAGTCCCGAGCATCAGCTTCTTGGTTGCTGCGGCCGCGAATGATAGTGCGATGAAAGGATCGTGCGTATGGATATACTTCTTCGGCAACTCACCACCGCCGGGAAACGGTGTCTTCCGGCTGGTCGGAATGTGGGTGTGCTCGCAGACGAAGAGTGACTCGATATTGCGCTCCTCGAGGGCAATCGCCAATTCCGTCATTTCGATCCCGTAGTCAGTCGGAAAGTAGAAAACACCAAATTTCATAAGGTCTCCTCCCAGGCCGGCTCAATCCGACCCCAAGTTTGGAATGTAAGTACCACAACTATGCTTGGTCTAGGCCGCGGATACCAGCCTTAACGCCCACGTCCTGCAACACTTAAGTTGCCCCAACTGGCCACGCGCGAGATACGCATCGCGATGACCGGCAACGGCGACAGATCCATCTCCCGATACTGCGAATAGCGGCCTGCCAGCAAGGTTTGAGCATTGTCGTGCTCTTCACCCGCTGCCAGAATTTCTGCAGAACCGTGCAACATCACCCAGGCGAGACGGCTCCAATCGTCATCGTAGCGGTCGACGATGACGGAGACGCGAGAATTCTCCAGAATATTGCGCACACGCTTCAGCGGGCGAGAGGTCGCCTTCGGTTTCTCGTCGACCGTCACGTAGAGGCAGTCGCCGAGAACGACGAAACAGACGGGCACGACATGCGGCACGCCGTTGCGGTCAGCTGTCGCCATCCGCGCAACCGGAATGGAATCGACGAACGCCTGCTGCTGTTCCGATAGTTCGGCCAAATTACTCAAATCCGGGTCGTGGGACGAAGCTCATCAATGTCTGTGCCAACCCGCCGTCGATAAGGATCTCCTGGCCGTTAATATAACTGGCCTTGCCACTGGCCAAAAAGACGGCCGCCTGGGCAATATCCTCAGGCTTGGCGACGCGTCGCATGGGCACGATCGCCTCTCGCTTTTCCAGCACACCGGGCGCCTGATAGAAGGCCTCACTCAGCGCTGTACGGACGAGTCCCGGGCTGACGACGTTGCTGCGCACACCCCGAGGTCCCCATTCAAACGCCAGCTGACGCGACATCATCGCGACCGCCGCCTTGCCCGGACTGTAAGCGCCACTGTGCGCCTGCGGCTCGCTCGCAGCGATCGACGCCACGTGCACCAATGCGCCCTGTCCGCGCGCCAACATGTCCTGGCCAAAAGCCTGCGCACATCGAAGATAGCCGGTAACATTCACATCCATCAGGCGGCCCCAGTCTTCGATGGAGACGGACTCCAATGAGCCCGGACGCAGGATGCCGGCATTGTTGATCAGAACGTCGACATCACCGAACTTGCTCTTGGCAGCCTCCGCCGCAGCCCGCACGCTGGCGTCATCGGTAACATCGCATTCCACGGCCAC
>JBPCWB010000709.1:0-4946 GCA_051009955.1 Hyphomicrobiaceae bacterium
CCGTGGCGGCTGCCGCAGCCTTTTGACTTTGCCGCATGACCGAAACCGACCGCAGGACCAGGACCGCAAGACCGACGATAAGAAATGTCAGGGCAACCGGCTCTTTGACAAAGATCAGGATACCGTCATCGGACAGCAGCAGCGCCTGCCGGAAGGCCTCTTCCGCGTTCCGCGCCAAGACAAAGGCGATGACGAAAGCGGCGGTGCTGAATTCCGTGCGTCGCATGACGTAGCCCACAACGCCGAATATCAGCGCAATGACCACGTCTAGAATGCTGGCGCGGCTGGAGTAGGATGCCGCGATCGCGGTGAGGAAGATAAATGGATAGAGCAGGCGCGCCGGTAGGTAGGCGATTATGCGCCCGATCATTGGCCCACCCCAATACCCGATGACACCGTAGGCGGCGATCCCAACCAGACCTGCCGCAAACAGAGAGAAGATCAACTCCCGGCTGGTCGGGTTCGTAAAGACCGTCGGCCCGACCTGAATGCCATGGATCAAGAAGACGCCGATCAGGATGGCGGCAATCGTACTGCCCGGGATACCCAGTGTGAGGAGCGGGATCATGCTCGGGCCCGACACTGCGTTGTTGGCGGACTCCGGCGCAGCGATCCCCTCGACGATGCCGGTGCCCCACTTCTCCGGCTCCTTGGCACGGCGTTTCTCCTCGCCATAGGCAACGAAGCAGGCGACCGATGAACCAAGACCGGGCATCATGCCGATGAAGGAGCCGACCGTCGAGGATCGCAACATCAAGGGGATACAGCGCACAAACTCCGCCCAGGTCAGATGATTGGCATCCGGATCCTCACTGCGAATCTTATAGGCCTCAGCCAGCCCTTGTCGTGCTGCATGCTCGGCCTGGATGATGATCTCGGATATCACAAACACGCCGATGAGCAGCGGCACCAACGCGAGGCCATCCTCGAGTTCGATGAAGCCCATCGTCATGCGCGGCTCGCCACTAATCGTGTCCAGCCCGATCAGCGCAATGATTGCGCCGAACAACGTCGACAGGATGCCTTTGATCACCGACTTGCCAACGACGGAACCGATGACGATGAAGGCCATCACGTAGATGCAGAAGTATTCGGTCGGGCCGAAATCGGACGTGTAAGCGGCAATGATGACGGCGCCGAAAATGAGGATGAACTCGCCAAAGAAATCGCCAAAGACCGAGGCCATAGTGGCCGTCTTCAAGGCCTTGCCGGCTTTGCCCTGCTGGGTCATCGGGTAACCGTCCTGCATCGTCGCAGCGGATGCGGCGGTTCCGGGAGTATTGAACAGAATTGCCGCTATGGATCCGCCATAGCGACCGGATTTGCCAATGACGTAGAGAAAAGCAAGAGCCGACAGGGGCCCGAGATGGAAGGACAGCGGTAGCAGCATGGCAATTGCGGCCGATGCCGTCAGGCCGGGCAATGCTCCAGCCACGATGCCGACGAAGGCTGCAAGGAAGACGAACAGCAACGCTTCAATATTCGTGAAGAGATTCACAAAGCCGTTGAACAGGTCAATCATGACTGCGGATATCCATCTGACCGCCTAAAACGCCAATTTGCGCGTGAGTTCTTTCCACGATGGATCTTCCAGGAACCGCTCCAGGTCGAGGTATGCACCGGGCGGATCGTGGAGGCCCATCAGTCCCATGAAGATGTAGTTGTAGACCAACGCGCCAGCGACCGACAAAACCACGATCGTTGCCAGTTGCCTGTTGCCAAACACCAGCAGCATCAGGACAAGCGAAAGGAAAGTCGAGATAATGTATCCAGAGGCCCAGAACAGCCCGATGTAGACGAAGCCCATCACGACGACGGCAACGACGCGTACCATATCAGAATCCCGGAATCCGAAGTCCTCATCCGGCTCGGCCGAATGCAATGCATCCGTGGCTGTCGCGGCAGCTTGGTTTGAATTGTAGTAGAGCGCTGAGAGGCCCACGAGGACCCCGAGCACAATCATTGACGTCGCCAGAAAGAACGGAATGAGGTTTGGTCCAATCGCATCCGTTTGCACGGATTCGATGATAGAAACCTGGTAAAGGAAGAAAGCCCCCACGGTGATCGTCACGGCGGACACGCCGAGGTCGATACGCGTGCGATAACGAAGTCTGGCCATGATGCTGGTCTATCGGTGGCAGGTTAGGCGGTCAAATCAGACGAAGGTCGCCCAATTGGACGGGAGAAGTTTCCCCCGTCCTGGGTAACGTTGCTCGCGAAACGCTACTTCTTCTTGAAGATCTTTTCGACCACCGGCTGAAGCTTGGTGTAGAGCGCCTTGGTCTTGGCCGTACCATCTTCCGGAGAAGCGTAGATTGCGGCGAGCTTCGACTTCTTCATGAAGCGGCCAAAGCCTTTGATCCCGGTCACGTGCTTGACGGCCGCCTGCAGCTTGGTGACGACGTCCTTTGGCAAGTCTTTCGACCCCCAGAGGCACATTGGACCGACAATCCCGAGGCCGGGCAGATTGGATTCGCCAAGCGTCGGCACCTTAGGATTGACGGGATCACGATCGGAACTCGTTACGGCCAGAACCCGAATCTTCGACTCGAACCCCGCAGCCATATGGACGCCATTGAACGCAAACTTGACCTTCTTTGCCGCGATTGCGTTGCGCGCCTTGGAACCGCCTTTGAACGGAATCGGTTGATGCTTCACGCCAAGTGAATCAAGCAACAAATGGCCCGCGAGCGTGTGCAGTGAACCCGCACCCGAATTGGCCCAACGCAACTTGCCTTCATTGGCTTTGGCCCATGCCGCGAAATCTGCCGCCGATTTGATTTCACTGTCAGCAGGAACCTGCAACGACGTCACGAGCTGCGACATGCAGCCAAGTATCTGAAAATCATTCAGCGGATCCACAGGTGATTTGCCGAAGCTCTTCATGTGCGTAATCGAGAAGGTACCCGCATTGATCATGTAGAGCGTATATCCGTCGGGCCGTGCATCCTTGGCAACTTTGGCAGCAATCATTCCCGTGCCGCCCGGCTTGTTCACCACCACCGCCGGCATGCCGTTCATTTCCGGCACTTCATGCATATAGCTCGAAAAGCCACGCGCCGTTGTATCGGTACCGCCGCCGGCCGAGAAGCCGACATAGATTTTAATCGGTTTCTCAGGATACTCGGCAATCGCGTTGCCGGTTGCCGCGAGGGATAGTGCGCCGGCAGCCAAAACGGAACCAAGCGTGAGCTGAATATGTTTCGATTTCATTGGTTTCCTCCCTATGAGTTGTCGCGTCTCTCTTATCAATTCATTGATCAATCTGTAACATCAGGCCTAAAGCCATTCAATGACAAGTCTCATTCAATTCGGTGCGCGATGTATCCCGAATTAATCTCAATGCGGTGCACATGCGTCTGAGCGCAATGGATGTGGGTAACCCTAATGCTTCCCACCAAGAATCTCTGTCTGCGTTGCCCGTCGCGCTTGGCCGGCCGACGAGATTGCGCAGAATAAGCCGGCACGTCCGATTCAATTTCACAGAGAGAGCGGTATATGGCCCCCACTCCACTTGAAATCGCCATCATCGGCGCCGGCATGGGCGGATTGGCTGCTGCCGCCACTTTGCGCCAGATCGGTCTGAGCGTGACTGTATACGAGCAGGCACAACGTTTCGGTCGGGTCGGCGCCGGCATTCAGATGATGCCAAATTCGATGAAAGTGTTGCGCGCCATCGGACTGGAGGAGCACTTGGCGGCGACGTCCTTTGCGCCGTATTCGCATCTCAATCGCACTTGGGACAGCGGTGAAGTGAAACGCGAGTTACCAATGCCGGCGGATCTATTTGGTGCACCGTACCTGTGCATGCATCGCGCTGATCTCCACAGTGCTCTTTTGTCGGCGCTGCCGCATGAGATCGTGCACCTCGGCATGCAGCTGGTCGGGCTTGAACAGCACGGCGGTCGCGTTGAGCTCGCTTTCGCGGACGGAACGAAGAGGGCAGCCGATGCCGTCATCGGCGCCGACGGCGTGCATTCTCTGGTGCGAGAGATCATCGTTGGGCCGGACCAGCCCATCCATAAGGGGCGCATTGCTTATCGCAGTGTCTTCGATACGGCTTTGATGGGCAACTACGACATCGGGCCGTCGCGGACCAAGTGGTGGGGCATCGATCGTCATATCGTCATATATTATGTCAAGCCAGATCGTAGCGAAGTGTATTTCGTCACCAGCGTCCCAGAGGCAGCGGACTGGATAACGCCTGAATCCTGGTCGGCGACGGGTGACGTCGAAGAATTGCGCGCCGCCTATGAGGGTTTCCATAAAGACGTCCAAACCGTGTTGGGGGCGACACCGAGCTGCCACAAGTGGGCTATCCTTGAGCGCGAGCCCCTGTCCCATTGGAGTGACGGCCATGTGGCATTGCTTGGGGACGCCTGCCACCCGATGACACCCTACATGGCGCAGGGCGCCGCCACTTCAATCGAGGATGCGGCCGTGCTTGCGCGATGTTTGAATGATGCGGGCAGCGAGGATATTCCAGCTGCATTTAAACGATATGAGGCCCACCGCAAGCCGAGGACATCAGCGATCCAAGCAATTTCGAGTGCCAACACCTGGATGCAGGGCAGAGACTCGGATGCCAATTGGCTCTACGGCTATGACGCCTGCACAGCGACGCTCGATCAGCCCGCCGCGTCTCCCTCCGCGATACAATAGGCAACCGATGGTGACTGCGATTGTCGGTGCATGTTCGGACGAGGAGCGATATGCAACCTTGCAGAACGAATCATGGCGAACGTCGTCGCTGTCCACGGTTGACCATCTTTTGCCCCGGTATCAGCAAACTGTCGGCCGATTTTTCGAACATAGTCGCGACGCTGGATCGCAACCCCGCTTGGTCCAGTGCCAGGCCGGCAATTCCGCGAGCTGTCCCTCATTGCCGGCCTGGCCACAATTCCGGACAAAGAGCGGCGCGACGATCCTTTGACCCACCGAGACTA
>JBPCWB010000710.1:0-5460 GCA_051009955.1 Hyphomicrobiaceae bacterium
TTCCCAATCGCGACTATTCCTTACGCCAGATCGTCCGCGCCAGCGCATCTGCGCCGTATTATCTCGATGCCATCGAGATTGACGTCGGCCCGGGTCAAACCGGCTTTTTTCTTGATGGAGGTGTCAGCCCCCATAACAATCCTGCGGGCGAACTTTTTCTCATGACGACACTGCGCAACATGGAGGGCCAAGTACGCTCGCCGACAGGATTCGAGTGGCCCGCCGGGGCCGACAACATCTTCTTGCTGTCTCTCGGCACCGGTCAGTGGCGACGGCGCGCCGAGCCCGAACAATACCGCGCCTTGCAAAGCGCCCAGCGCAGCTTCGAGGCGCTTGCCGGGATGATCACTGACAGCGAGAAGCACGCGCTGACCTGGCTTCAGGCACTATCCGAACCGGCGGACGCATTTCATATCGATGCCAACTACGCCAATCTCCAGGGCATGCTGATCCCGGAGGAGCCGCTGCTCACCTTTCAGCGTATCAATCCGGTGTTGGAAGAACAGTGGCTGTCGGACAATCTCGGCAATAGCTACTGGCGAGATCGTGCGTCGATTGAGGCCATGCGTGAAATCGACCAAACCGCGTTGGACAATCTCAATCGCCTCTATGAAGTCGGCCTGCAAACGGGTTGGCGCAAGATCACTCCATCTCTGTTCCAGACCGAATTCGACGGCACCGCGATTGACGGACACCAACAACCGGCAGCTGCAGCAAAGGCTTTGCAGGTATGACACAAGCGACGGACAAAGCGGGCCTCATCGAACGCGCAATTGACGGAGTAGGCCGCCACGACGGTAGCGACTGGAAGCTAAAACCGTCGGAGCACAGGGCGCGCCTGCCGGAGAAAGGATTCGAAGGGCTCAAGAACATCCTCAATCAACCGGCTTTGCTTCAGTTGATGACAGAATTCGAACTTAGCGATGCCAATGCTGTCGCCAACCAAACCCGCTACAAAAATCGAATGCGCCTTCGAGCCTTGCTCCTGTTCCTTTCCCTCGCAATTGGCGCTGCATCGCTGTTTCCGGCCCACGGCGCTGTTCCGGAGCTGTGGGGAGAGCTGGGCACCTGGCTGCAGTCGGGTGCCATAATATCCGCCACGTTCATCGCCGTGACCAATTTCTGGAGTAACCCGCTCAGGGCTTGGCAGCAGGCGCGCAATAGCGCCGAATTGGCCCGCGGTTCCTTCTTCCACCAGATACTGGAGGCGGACGTCTCCGCCGACTTCGCCGCTGGCAAGGCCGAAGCCGAGTTACCGTTGACACTGCAGAAGCTGGAGTATATCCGCCGCTACCACATTGAACTGCAATACGCCTACTATTGCGGCCGTGGTCGCCAGCATGCAGCCAGCGACAAAACCAAACAGTTGATGCTGTGGTTGTCCGGTGGACTTATCCTCATTGCGGCCATTCCAACGGCCCATCTCGCTCTGCAATGGATCGGAATCGATCTGCGCGGCCTGCCCTTCCTCAGCAATCTCAGTGACGCCCTCCGGTTCAATCTGGTCTGGCTCGGAACAGCCTTCGTAGCCATCAACATCATCGCCATCTCGCTGCAGTCCAGCATCGAGAAAACGTTCCGCATCAACAACGATGCAGCCAACGCGCGACGCTACCACGAGACCGCCAAACGCTTGTCCCGGCTTTACCGGAACCATTTGCCGAGGTTGCGCCGGCAGGCCGCCGACGACAACCTGCAGCCGTTGCGCCGCTGGTTCACATGCTGCAACTACATCATCCTGGACGAACACCTGCAATGGCGCCGCGAGGCGGCGGCTGTCACCGATAGCCTCGATGACGTCAACGCGCTGGCGCAGGCGGTTCACCCAACTATGCCGCAGAAATGAGCAACCGCAGTTTCCTTCGGCGGCATTGAGCGTCGGTCAACGCACCGCGCCATCGACCGTTGACGCGATACCGCCTTGACAGCAGCAATGCTTATTCCGGCCCCTGCGCAAGTTCGTTCAGCGCCGCCTCAAGGCCCGGCAGAGTATCGCCCAATCGCGCCTCAAGTTCGCTCTGGAACCCAGCCGCGACCGGCGCCACACGCCGCATCAGCTGCTTTCCTTTGCGCGAAAGGCTCAGAGTCACGAGACGTCGATCATGCGGATTGGTGCCTTTCCTTACCAGACCGGCGCGCTGTAGGCGCGAAGCCGCGCGGCTGACCTTGGACTTGTCCATGTCGACCCGCTCGTAGATGTCGCGCACGCTGACCGCCCCGTCCTGTGACAGATGTGCCAGCACCCGCCACTCAGGAATCGAAAGGCCGAATTCCTCGCGGTATCGTTCAGCAAAATCCCGGCTCACGCGCGACGCCGCAACGGCGAGGCGATAAGGCAGAAACGCTCCGAGATCAAAACATTCGTTGTTGACAGTCGCAGTGGCCATGTCCTGGTTCACGCTCTTTTTGCACCCAGATCAAAGCTTGACTTTATTGCACTTGCAACGAAAATGAAATCATTGCAATTGCAATAAAACGCGGGCGTGCGGAGGTTTGCCGCCGCAAACCGGGAGGTGGAGATGACCAGACACGAACGATCGAGTGGCATGATCTGCGCTTCGTCCCAGACCGGCACTGTCGAAGGCTATATGCCTGGTTTCGGCAACGATTTTGAAACCGAAGCGCTGCCGGGCGCCCTACCGCAAGGCCAGAACAGCCCGCAGAAATGCGCCTACGGCCTTTACGCTGAACAGTTATCGGGAACCGCATTTACTGCACCGCGTGGCCAGAACGAGCGCACTTGGTGTTACCGGATCCGGCCTTCCGTCAAGCACACGTCACGCTTTGCAAAGCTTGAATTGCCGCACTGGAAGACGGCACCGCACGTCATCGATGATGTCCTTTCGCTCGGCCAATACCGCTGGGACCCGGTTCCGATCCCCTCGGACGGCGCCGTATTGACCTGGCTTACCGGGATGCGCACGATGACCACGGCAGGTGACGTCAATACGCAGACGGGCATGGCCAGCCACATCTATCTCGTTACGCACGCGATGGAGGACGAATACTTTTTCTCGGCGGATTCCGAACTGTTGGTCGTGCCGCAGGATGGCAGACTGCGGTTTTGCACGGAACTGGGCATCATCGATCTGGAACCGAAGGAGATTGCAATCCTGCCGCGCGGCCTGGTGTATCGTGTGGAAGTTTTGGATGGTCCCTGCCGTGGCTTCGTTTGCGAGAACTACGGCCAGAAGTTCGACCTGCCGAGCCGCGGCCCGATCGGCGCCAACTGCCTGGCCAATCCACGTGACTTCAAATGTCCAGTCGCTGCCTTCGAGGACCGCGACGTGAAGAGCCGGGTCGTCGTTAAGTGGTGTGGCCAGTTCCATGAAACGTGGATTGATCATTCCCCCCTCGACATCGTTGCCTGGCACGGCAACTACTGCACATACAAATACGATTTGCGGACATATTCACCTGTCGGCGCCATTCTCTTCGATCATCCCGACCCATCGATCTTCACGGTCCTCACGGCCGCGTCAGGACAGGAGGGAACGGCCAACATCGACTTCGTCCTGTTCCGCGAACGCTGGATGGCGGCCGAGCACACGTTCCGCCCGCCCTGGTATCACAAGAACATCATGAGCGAATTGATGGGCAACATCTACGGCGTCTATGACGCCAAGCCTCAGGGATTCGTGCCGGGCGGCATGAGCCTACACAATTGTATGCTTCCGCACGGCCCCGACAGAAACGCGTTCGAAGGTGCATCGAATGCCGACCTGAAACCGGAGAAGCTGGACAACACGATGAGCTTCATGTTCGAGACCCGGTTCCCTCAGCATTTGACCACGTTTGCCGCCAAAGAGGCGCCACTGCAGGATGACTACATCGACTGCTGGTCCGACATCGACAAGAAATTCGACGGAACCCCCGGCATCAAATGACGCCGATCACGTCCATCGGCTGACTGACCCAGATCGCAGCGGTTGATATCTGCAATACGGGCAGCCGACGACGGAGACGGGCGGTGCGAATGAGACGGTTGACGGAGGAGCCGACCATCGCGATCCTGAAGGCCCACGCAGCGGGTATCCGACGGCGCGCGCGTCCTGTGGACACACTTGCGCCCGCCGCGGCCTTTCTCTCTTGCCCAATGGGTAAGGTGGCTCAGCACAGCTCCCAGGTGTCGCGCCATTCTGGCGCCACCCAATTGATGATGATCGACTTCCTGACGCCGGCAATCGGCCGCCGCGAAAATCCGTGCCAGGTATCGGCACCAGGAATGAAAATCAGGCCTTTGTTCTTCTCGTAGGGTGCGGACGCGACGAGATTGTGCTCCGGACTCGCATCATATATGTCGGTGCCAGCCGCAGCGAGATCGGACTCGCCGGACAGATAGACCAGCATCGTGAAACGCTTGACCGCGATGTCGACATGCGGTTCGAGCCAGAAGCCATCGACGTCCTGACAGTATTCGATACGTAACCGCGCGCCGTTCAGGTGAGCGTCCGTCAATTCTTCGATCCGGTTGACGACCGCATCACTTCCGAATGCTTCGGCGGTGTCGCGGCAGACGGCGAACTTCTTCTGATTTTCTGGCGTGAAGTAGACGCGCGTCGAGTTGTTCGATTCGCGGCGGCCGTCGAGCACCGAAGCGCCCGGAGGAGCAA
Source organism: Hyphomicrobiaceae bacterium (assembly GCA_051009955.1). Classification (GTDB taxonomy): domain Bacteria; phylum Pseudomonadota; class Alphaproteobacteria; order Rhizobiales; family Hyphomicrobiaceae; genus Tectiglobus. Next base: position 4,614 of record JBPCWB010000710.1, read on the forward strand.
ACGGCAGGGCTGCTATGCCATCAATCAGGTCTTCCGGCAGGATATCGTCCAGCAGCCAGTAGTTGAATGGCTGGCTATGATGGCGGGCCTGGTTCAATGCGCCGAGCAGATGCTCGCCGGCGGACGTTACGTGTTCGGCCACATTCATTTCGAACCTTTCTTATTTGAAAGGGTTGAGGCGTTTGAGACGGGCGCTCAGCGCATGTCGCCCCAAGTTCCATCTTAACGCCTGCTCGGAACGCACCCAGTTGAACATGATGTAGCGGCGTTGGCCCTCAAATGGATAGTGGCCATGCCAAGAATTGCTGGAGCGGCGGAAGACGACCAGTGTTCCACCGTTGGGCGGGACTTCGGCGATCGTGTCGTCAAGGTCATGATCGTTGCGTAATAATCGCAGGCGCCCGCCGTCTTCCGACCAGGCTTCGTTGAGATAGAGCAGGCAGGTGACTACTTTATCGGTTGAGTCGTTGTGTATCCGGCCGTCCTTTTTCTGGCAGTAGCCGCGCACGGTGATCATCAGCGGCTTGTCCGACAGGTCGATGTCGAGCTTCTCAGCAATCACATCCTCGAAGTCCTGACTGCGGATATCGTCGATCAGCGACGAGAACGCCGGGCCATAGGTGAGTTCGTTGAGAGGAAATACACCCGGCCCATTGATTGGCGGGAAATCGCGGCGCACGGCCGCCAGAGCTGATGGCTGCAGAACGCTGCGGGCGACGAAATACTTGAACGGCTGCGTCGCAACGTCTGCCGCAGCAACGTTTTCAAGGCTGATCATAGTGTATCCCCCGATCAACAGCCGCCGGTTCAATGGACATTGTCTCGTCCCGCTGGCGGATCTTTGATC
>JBPCWB010000711.1:0-9275 GCA_051009955.1 Hyphomicrobiaceae bacterium
ACCAAATCATCCGGAACATTGTCCGGCGGCGAACCTTCGGGATCGGGAAACGCCGACTTGCCGAGCGCAATCGTGTGACGATAGGCCTTGAGATAGTCGCGGCATTCACGGCAAAAGCGGATGTGGCGCTCGAACAGGCGTCGCTGTGTTTCGGGCAATCCGCCATCAAGATAACTGACGATAAACGCGTCGAACTCGGCGCAGGTGATCATGCCGGGCAGGTAGCGCAGCATCAGCCCCTTCATTTTTCGAAACACTTTGGACATTCGAGAACTGGTCATGTGAGCATCTCTCCCCGGAGAAGAGGTTCAAGACGCGTCTTCAAGGCGGCGCGCGCGCGATGCAGGCGGACCTTTACGGTGTTTTCCGTGCAATCCAGAAGTTCGGCGACTTCCCGCGTGCTGAGTTCTTCGATGTCGCGCAGCATCAACGCGATACGATAGTCCTCTGGCAACTCACTGATAGCATTCATAATCAGGTCAGATGCCTGGGCACGGGCAACAATGCGCTCTGGCGTTTCGATTTCTTGCCAGGGTGGCTCGATGCGGCAGGCGTTCCCATCAAAGACCGGTAGCAGATCGTCAATCGGGCTCTCATTCAGACGCCGTCGCGTTCGCAACTTCATCAGCGCGGAATTGACCACGATCCGATGCAGCCACGTGCGTAGAGACGCACGACCGGCAAATGTTTCGATCTTTCGAATAGCGTTGATCAGCGCGTCCTGCACGCAGTCTTCGGCAAGAACAGGGTCCCGCAATAGCCGCTCGGCCACGACCCGCATCCAACCACCATGCTGGCGCACAAACTGGGCGATCACACGCTCATCGCCGGCAGCAACTCCGGCGATGAGATCACTTTCCGGAGCGAATTGCGGATCGGCCTCACTCAATGCCCGTCCCTTTCGTTGACAGGACTAGACTAGCAGACTTGTGCCCTGCCAGAAACGTTGAATGGGTCACGGTGGCTGGCGCTCTAGGGTTCCTTGAAGTCCAAGACAGCAAGACATGCGGTGACCGCAGTGTCCAAGAATTCATACACCGTATCGGGCTGCGGGCTGGCGGACACGACGTCACCGGCCGTTGCGACAACGCCGACGAAGCCTTCGGTGTGCCAGCCGCCTATCGGGCCAATGTCGGGCAGATCGTTGGCCTGTGGTTGCGGCCACGGGTTCACATAGAAGTACGGCGCGGCATAAGTGTCATCGCCGGGCGACAGCCCGACACCGACGGACCGCGCCCGTTCGGGATCGCCGGCCTCGAGCGATATCAACGTCGCCAGGTCGAAATGATGGGGCCAGCACCGGACCGGTGAGGGACCTGGTTCCAGGTGCCGATAGCGGTCATGGACCTCATTGAGCGCGCGGTCGGCGTTGGCGAACCAATCCGCGAGTTGGGACTGCGCCTTTTTCAGGCTCTCGAGATTGTAGAGGCCGCCGCCTGCAAGCGCGTGACTGCTCAGCTCATCAGGCATGTCATTGTCGAGATCTCCCGCCGGCAGGCCGTGACGAAGCAAAGCCTCGGCTACCCAGCTCCCAACCTCGGAGTCCGTCCGGCCGTCGAGAGCCAGCGAATCGTCCTCGCCGATTACGAGGGCAAGATCGTCCAGCATAAGCCCGGCTCGCAGGTTGCCGGGACCCAACGCGTGGGTGAAGAACCCCCGTTTTGCGTCATCCCAGCCAAGATTGGTGTGGCTGTAGTCTGGCTGGGCGGCTAGGAACGCGCGCGCCATTCTGGCCAACCATTGTGCGGCGACGTGGCTCTGCAGCCGTGCGGCGACGATGGCATCCTCCGGAGACGACGCCAGCGGGGACCAATGCGAAACCGTCATGTCAGCAACCTTTCCTCTTCCCGGTCCGTCCGTGGCCAATTCAGAAATCTTGCACATCCTTCAAAGAGATGCTCGCGGCTTCTGTTAGGTTACACCCAGGCGTCAATCCTGACGCGGTACCACTACTAGCGGACGATCCAGACCGTGCTCCGAAAACTGCTTGCATTCCTGCGCAGCCGTGTAACCTTCTGCGGCTCGGCTGCATCGAACGGGCGCGATATTGCAGACCGCAAGTGGGAGGATTGACACGAGATGTGGGGACTGGCTGCGATCGGGCTGGGCGTCATCGGTTATTGTGTCGTATCTGGCCGCTTGAGCGACAGCGTGATTACGCCACCGATGGTCTTCGCGATGTTCGGACTAGCTATCGGCGGTACCGGTCTCGATCTGCTCGATGCCGGCATTTCGCAGGGTGTGGTTCACACGCTGGCCGAGATCACACTGGCGCTTGTGCTGTTTGCCGATGCGGCGCGCATCGATCTGAGGCTTTTGGCGCGTGATCACGACATCCCATTGCGTATGCTGGTCATCGGCATGCCGCTGGCAATCATTTTCGGCGCGATCGTGGCCTGGGGAATGCCGCTCGGCTTGGGACTGGCAGAGGCTGCCTTGCTCGCCGCTGTTCTCGCCCCGACGGATGCGGCACTGGGTCAAGCGGTTGTCGCCAGTCAAGCCGTTCCGGTGCGCATTCGCCAGGCGCTCAATGTCGAGAGCGGCCTCAATGATGGCGTTGCAGTTCCATTTGTATACCTGTTTGCCGCATTTGTGACGGTTGGAATCGCCACGGAACAATCAGACAATCTTGTGCTATTCACCGCCAAACAACTGATCCTCGGACCTTTGGTCGGCGTCGTGGTGGGCGTTGCGTCCGGCTGGTCGGCGCTGCGCGCAAGTGCCCGCGGCTGGATGAACGAGGTGTTCGAGGGCCCGCTTGTCTTGGCGACGGCGGCGCTCGCATTCGCTCTGGCCGAGGCCGTCGGTGGCAATGGTTTTATCTCGGTCTTCGTTGCCGGCCTGGCCTTCGGCCGCATGTTGGACGGGCGCTGCAAGTTCATCCTCGAATTTGCCGAGTCCGAAGGTCAGATGTTGATCCTGCTCGCATTCCTGGTCTTCGGAGCGGTCATGCTTCCCGATCTCGCCGGCCATGTTACCTGGCCAATGGTCGCCTATGCACTTCTGAGCCTCACCCTCATCCGCATGCTCGCGATCACACTATCTCTTGTCGGCATGGGGCTGAGCGCGCCGACGATTGGCTTTCTCGGTTGGTTCGGACCGCGCGGGCTTGCGTCCATCCTGTTCGGCATCCTCGTTCTGGAACAATTCCATTCACCGGCCGCCAAAACCATTCTTGCAACGGCCGTTCTCACCATCGCGATCTCGATCTTTGCGCACGGCATGACGGCCGCGCCATTGGCCCGGTGGTATGGTCGGATGGCCGGGGACCAAGGTGTATGTCCGGAAAATGAATCGGTATCGGAAATGCCGCTGCGGACAGGCAATGTTGTTCAATAACAATCATGCGGAGACTTGATCGTGAAGAAAACGTCGATTGCCAAACTTTCGGATCTCGCTGATCGCACGCCGGCCTACGCCCTCGTGGCGAATGTTGATCTGGTCGTCATTCGCTACGATGACAGCGTGTCCGTGCTCTATGGCCGTTGCCTGCATCGCGGCGCCCTGCTGTCAGATGGTCATGTCGACGGCAACGACCTGATTTGCGGATTGCATCACTGGGACTATCGCATTCAGACCGGCATCAGTTCCTATGCCAATGATGAGGTCCTGCAAAAATTCTCGAGTTGGATTGATGGCGATGACGTCGTGGTCGATGCTGATGAGATCGCGGCATGGGAGCGCGACAATCCGCAGCCCTTTAGGCGCGACGTCTATCAGGGGCTCTATGCCGACGTTCACGGAGATCCCGTCGAGCCCCATGTCAAACTGATCCAGGGCTATGCGCAAGATGGTCTGTCAAAAACCGGCCATCATGGTGTTGTCGCGGCAATGGGCGTGCCGCGTTATGAATTGCCAACCTGGGACGATATCCAGATTTTGACCGCTCAGCTCCATCGCCCCCCTCGGCTGGACGATGCGCCAGTCGGCACGGACGTGGTCATCGGCCCCAACGCCCAAAAACCTCTGCGTCTCGCGATCCCATTGTTCGTGTCGGACATGAGTTTCGGCGCCCTGTCGGAGCCGGCCAAAGTCGCGCTGGCCCGCGGTGCCGAGCAGGCTGGCACGGGTATCTGTTCCGGAGAAGGCGGTATGTTGCCGGAAGAACAGGAGGCCAATTCGCGTTACTTCTATGAGCTGGCCTCGGGCCGGTTTGGGTTTTCCTGGGACAAGCTCAGCAAGGTCCAGGCGTTTCACTTCAAGGGCGGCCAAGGTGCCAAGACCGGCACGGGCGGTCATCTGCCTGGCGACAAGGTCAAAGGCAAGATTGCCACCGTCCGGAACCTGAAAGAAGGCGAGCCGGCGATTTCACCGCCACGCTTCCCGGACTGGACGGAAGTTTCGCAGATCAAGGCGTTCGCCGATGAGGTTCGTGACCGCACCGGCGGCATACCGATTGGCTACAAGCTCTCAGCACAGCACATTGAGAAGGACATCGATGCGGCATTGGAGGTCGGTGTCGACTACATCATTCTCGACGGACGTGGCGGCGGCACCGGCGCCGCGCCGATCATCTTTCGCGACAACATTTCGGTACCCACGATCCCCGCGCTTGCGCGCGCCCGGCGACATCTCGATCAGATGGGCCGCAAAGACGTGACACTGGTCATCACCGGCGGGTTGCGCAAGCCCGTGGATTTCGTCAAGGCGATGGCACTTGGCGCAGACGCCGTTGCTGTTTCGAACGCGGCGCTGCAGGCAATCGGCTGTCTTGGAATGCGCGCCTGCCACACCAACAACTGCCCTGTCGGTATTGCGACACAAAAGCCCCACCTGATCTCGCGGATCATTGTCGACAAGTCAGCCGAGCGGCTCAGCAATTTCTTCTCGGCATCGGTCGAACTGATGCAGGTGATGGCGCGAGCCTGTGGTCACGGTCACCTGAGTGACTTCAACAGGGATGATCTGGTGTCCTGGAAAGAGGACATGTGCAGGCTCTCGGGCGTCGCATTCGCCGGCGGACAGAACTTGTAGAACGGGTGGTCGCTTAGTTGCAGCTTTGGCACCTGAGTGGCCCCGTCACGCCTTGAGTGCATTGGTGAATTCCTGCGGTGGCTGGATTGGTTTAGCTGCTGCAGTGCGGGCCCATTGGTGCCGGCGATTTGAACTCGAATTGATCGATTCCGTCACATCGAATGGCCGTCATCCGTGCTAACTGATGCAGTCTGGCACTTATCGTCAACGGCTGCTCCATCACCAGAAATTTCTTCGGCGTCTGAAACCATTGCTGATCGCCGGCATCAAATGAGGAAGCTCACCGGCTGCGGTATCGATTGCAGGAAATCGGATTGGAGGTAGATATGTCATTGCAAGGCAAAACGTCGATCGTTACGGGTTCGACGTCAGGCATCGGACTAGGCATCGCCCGTGGCTTTGCCGAGGCTGGCGCGAACGTCATACTCAACGGCTTTGGCGATCCGGACACAATCGAGGCAACGCGCGCCGAACTGGCCGCGCTGGGAGCGACCGTTGTCTATGACGCTGCTGATATGTCGAAACCGGAAGAGATCACTTCGATGGTTGATGCGGCCGAGGAGCGCTTTGGCAGCGTCGACGTGGTGGTCAACAATGCAGGTATTCAAACGGTCGAGCCCGTCGAAAGTTTCCCACCAGAACGCTGGGATCTGATCGTCGCCATCAACATGTCGTCAGCTTTCCATACGTCGCGTGCGGCCATTCCGGGCATGAAGCGCCGCGGCTGGGGGCGGATCATCAACATCGCATCGGCGCATGGTTTGGTCGCCTCGCCCTACAAGTCGGCATATGTCACCGCCAAGCATGGAATTGTCGGGTTCACCAAAACCGTCGCACTGGAAACCGCAGAGAACGGGATTACGGCGAACGCGATCTGTCCGGGCTACGTCCTGACGCCGTTGGTTGAAAAGCAGATCCCGGAAACCGCCGAAGCTCGCGGCATGACGGAGGAACAGGTCAAGCGCGACGTTCTCCTCGAAGCGCAATGGACCAAGAAGTTCGTGACCGTCGAGCAATTGGCGGGGACAGCCCTGTTTCTTTGCTCGGATGCGGCCGAGAACATTACCGGCGTCGCGCTGCCGGTCGACGGCGGCTGGACGGCGGCATAGGCAACGAGAGGCGACCATGGCGGAGCGCAAGGCAAGACACGTGAAGTCGGTCAATCTGGCTTTGCAGGGCGGCGGTGCCCACGGCGCCTTTACCTGGGGCGTTCTCGACCAGATCTTCGCGGATGGCCGCATTTGGATCGACTCGATATCAGGAACAAGTGCCGGCGCCATGAATGCAGCCGTCGCAGCCATGGGGATGTACGAAGGCGGCGGTGAAGGCGCGCGGATCGAACTGGAGCGCTTCTGGCAGACCGTTTCGCGGGCGGGCGCGCATTCGCCGTTCAAGTCGACGCCGCTGGATCAGGCGGCGCAGAATTGGTCGCTCGACTCGTCTCCTGGCTATATTCTGATGGATCTGCTCAATCGCCTAGCCTCTCCCTACGACATGAACCCGGCTCGCCTCAATCCCCTGCGGGATCTTGTCCGCGACTTCATCGATTTCGAGTGCGTGCGCGCCGCGCAGGAGATGGAGATCTACATCTCGGCAACCAATGTCGAGACGGGTCGCGTGCGGATCTTCTCGCGAGACGAAATCGACCTCGACGTCATCATGGCGTCCGCCTGCCTACCCTTCATGTTCCACGCCGTCGAAATCGATGGACAGTATTACTGGGACGGCGGCTACATGGGCAATCCGGTGTTGCTGCCCTTTATGGAAACGAGCGCCAGCGACGACATCGTGATCGTTCAGATCAACCCCATTCATCGTGAGGGTGAACCGCGCACAGCGCGAGATATTCTCAATCGCGTGAACGAGATTACCTTCAATTCGTCGCTGTTGAAGGAACTCAGGATGATTAACCTGATCGACGAGTTGGTCGACAGTGGTCATTCCATTCGAGGGCGGCGCATGAACGTGCACATCATTGAGTCACGTGACGACATGGGCAAGCTCAGTGCATCGTCGAAACTCAATACCGATTGGACCTTTCTAACGCATCTGCGCGACGTCGGCCGGTCTGCAGCGGCGCGGTGGATCGATCAGAATTTCGATGCCATTGGCAGCCGCTCAACAGTGGATCTGAAGGAAATGTTCGCGGGGCTCGTGCCGGACGCCAAGCACGTTCCGCGAGACGCTTAGCGATGTATCAGTTCGACGGCAAAATTCTGCTCAACTAAGTAGGAATATCAGATCTCCGCGCCTCCTCGCGGGCAACTGTCGTCGGCTGAGAAAATGCTGAGATAGCTGATTTGATTACGGTCTTCATATGACCACCAGCTTCGCACGCAACCGTGATAAACCATGTGTCAGCATGACACGACTGGCGAACGCGGAACGGGATCCCGATTTATGCGACTGCTTTTCATGTGTTTGGCAGCGATAATCGCGGTTGTTAGTCTGACGTTGGGCTCTGCCTACGCGCTTTTGTCGCTCATATTCTGGGAACCCGACTCGGCTGATCAATGGTCGCTGGCCTACTTGCTCGCCATTCCCCAGATGGCCAAGAGATTTCCGCTGTGGGGGGCTTGCGACGAGGCCAGATACAGCTACCGCATCCAGGATGGTTTGTCGCCGGAAGCCTACTGGTTCGTCTATCCGTCGCGGCTGAGCAAGACCGACCTGAGCGCCGCCTTCAACGCGCATGCCGGCAAAATCGGTTGTTCGCCTATATCGCAGTCAGGCTCGGGCCTTTCCGATGGAGCTGCGGAAACAGTTGCTGCCTGCCGAACACCAGAGCATGAGATTACGGTGCGTGCAGCTGCCCCGACAAATTCTGCAAAAGCATGTGCCAAAGTGTCCATTACATTTGTCGCACGCTCGCTCTGACATGATCTGCAAGTCCGATGAAACGCTTCGAGCGCAGGCTGCGGTTGCGACATAACAATCCGAATACGACCTGCAGCCACGCCGGCTGACCGCTTCGAGAGAGCCATGGCTTGCGTGCCTCAGTCTTCACGTGTCTAACAGCGTCATGCCGGCACCGTTGACAAAGCGGCGCCTTACGGAAGGTCTTGTCGAGCCAGGTTTGCGAGCATGCCGACACGCGATTTTGGGGGATACGCCCGTCCAGCCTCCTCGGTCACTCGAAACACAGCGTCCCGCATGCTGCGCCGGGCCGACGCGGAAGCGGAAGGACTACTCGGTCTCGTGCGAATGGCGGTCGCGCTCGCACTTGGTGCGGCTTTGCTGCTCGCGATTAACGCGCCAGCCCGGCCGGATAGTGACGTTCTCGATCGGCAGATCCTGCTGGGTGTGACGGTCATCGCAAGTTACTTCTTCGTCGGCCTGGCGGCCTCACTGATTGTCAGGGCGGGTCACTACCGCCCGTGGATGGCGTGGATCACGGCATTTCTCGACGTCGTGCTGATCTGCTCGAGCGTCTGGCTCAGCACGGTCAATTCCGGCACTAGCTCGCTTTTCGCATTCATATTTCCGTCCGCGTTGATGGTCCCTCTGATGCTGACGTTCGGCTCTTTACGTTTTCGCCCTTTGATTCAAGTCGCGATTACGTTGCTGACCGGAGCGCTCTGTCTTGTCATTCTCTTTTCAGACCCTTTGTCGGACCCAGACGGTGGCCAGATCCTGCAGACGCTGGGTTTGGTTTATGGTGTCCCGCCCAATCTCGTTCGCATCGTAATGATCATGTCCACTGGCTTTGTCATCGCGTTGGCCGTGTGGCGGGCAAGGCGCTTGCTGGAGCGCGTTGCAAGGGAAGCCGAGCAGCGCATCAACCTCACACGGTTCCTGCCCCATGGGATCGCCCACGACATGACGGACGAGTCAATGCAGCGCCTGCGTGCTGGGCGGCATGCAACAGTTGCACTAATGTTCATCGACATTCGTGGTTTCACCCATCTGGCAGAAACCATGAGCCCGGAAGCGGCCAGTCAGCTCTTAGGCGAATACCGTTCGCACATCATGGATGTCGTCGAGGGGCACGGCGGTATCGTTGACAAGTTTATCGGGGATGGCGCGCTGATCCTTTTCGGACTGTCGCCGGCTTCCGACAATACAGCCGGGCGGGCCGTCAACGCGGCGACCGCACTGATGGCCAGGATTGCGGAGTGGAACCAGCGCCGTAGCGCGCAGAACGAGTTCCCGATCGAGGTGGGAATTGGGCTGCATTTGGGTGATGTCGTCATCGGTGCCATCGGCGATCAACGTCGGCTGGAGTTCACGGTGATTGGCGACGAAGTCAACGTCGCGGCACGCGTCGAACAATCGACCAAGGCGATGGAATTCAAGCTCCT
>JBPCWB010000712.1:0-5894 GCA_051009955.1 Hyphomicrobiaceae bacterium
TTGGATGCCGAGATCGTAACGCCGCAGGAAGCGTATGACCTGATGCCGCTGATCGACCCTGACAAATTCGTCGGGGCACTCTATGACCAGGTGGAAGGACATCTCGACCCGTCCGGCACGACACATGCCTATGCGAAATCGGCCCAGAAGAATGGCGCCGAGATCTATTTGCGGACGATGGTCAGGGATCTCGTGCAGCGCACCGACGGTCATTGGCGCGTCATCACGGACCAAGGCGAAATCGTCGCCGAACATGTCGTCAATGCAGCCGGGCTCTGGGCGCGTGAAGTCGGCCGGATGACCGGACTGGAGCTGCCGGTTCTGGCGATGGAGCACATGTATCTCATCACCGAGGAAATGCCCGAGGTCGTCGCCTTCAACGAATCCACCGGAAAAGAAGTCCTCCATGCGGTTGACTTCGACGGCGAGCTTTACCTGCGCCAGGAGGCCAAGGGCATGCTCATGGGAACGTATGAAAAGGATTGCCGACCGTGGTCGCCGCACGAAACGCCCTGGGATTTCGGCCATGAGTTGCTGGCACCGGACCTCGATCGTATCACCAAGGAGCTCGAGACCGGTTTCAGCCATTTCCCCGCCTTCAACAACGCTGGAATCAAACAGATCGTCAACGGGCCGTTCACGTTTGCGCCGGACGGCAATCCGCTCGTTGGCCCGATCCGCGGGCGCCGCGGACTGTGGTCTGCCTGCGCCGTGATGGCGGGCTTTAGCCAGGGCGGCGGCGTCGGGTTGGCGCTGGCGAATTGGATGGTCGATGGCGATCCGGCCATTGACGTGTTCGCGATGGATATCGCGCGCTTTGGAGATTTTGCCACGCCGACGTTCACCAATGCGCGGGTGCGGGAAAATTATTCGCGACGCTTCTCGATCCGCTTCCCGAACGAAGAACTGCCGGCGGCGCGGCCTCTCAAGACGACACCGATTTACGATCGGTTGCTGCAAGCCGGGGCGCAGTTCGGTGCATCGTACGGCCTTGAGGTCCCGCTGTGGTTTGCTCCGAAAGGAGTTGGTGAAACATTCTCATGGCGCCGCTCGACTGATTTCGCGCATGTCGGTGCGGAAGCCAAAGCCGTGCGCGCAAGCGTCGGTTTGACCGAGACGACAGGTTTCGCCAAATACAGCATCGCCGGTCAGGGTGCCCATGATTGGCTGGATCGTATGCTGGCCTGCCGAATGCCGGCGCCCGGCCGTATCGTAATGGCGCCAATGCTGAAGCACGATGGCCGGTTGATCGGGGATTTCACACTTGCCAACCTGGGTGATGATGAATTCTTCCTGGCTGGCTCGGGTATCGCCGAAGATTATCATATGCGTTGGTTTCAGCAGCATCTGCCGGTGGATGGATCTGTTGCGGTGGTGGCGCGCGGCACCGCGTTGACCGGTTTGTCCATTGCCGGCCCGAATGCGCGCCGCGTTTTGGAGAAGGTTACGGATAGTGACGTCGGTGCCGACGCGTTTCGCTTCATGGATATCCGCAAGATGTTCGTCGGACTGGCGCGCGTGTTGGTCGGTCGCATCAGCTACACGGGTGACCTTGGCTATGAAATCTGGCTTGAGCCGGAGTATCAGCGCCATGTCTTCGATGTGCTGATGGAGGCGGGCAAAGAATTTGACATCAGGCTATTTGGATCGCGTGCCCTTAATGCGCTGCGGCTCGAAAAGAACTATGGCAGTTGGGCGCGTGAGTATCGGCCGATTTACGGGCCCTACGAAGCGGAGCTCGGGCGTTTCGTTGCCGCGACCAAAGATGCGGATTTCATCGGGAAGCAGGCGGTGCTGCGTGAGAAGGACGAGGGCGGTGTGCATCGCCTGCGCGGATTCACGGTTGCTGCCACTGATGCCGACGTGATTGGTGATGAACCGATCTATTTTAACGGAGAGGTGAAAGGTTGGGTTACATCCGGCGGTTTTGCCCATGCTTCCGATGCATCGGTGGCGATCGGTTATGTTCCGCGTGAGCTTGCCGATGCGGATGCCGGCTGGGAGATTGAAATCCTGGGCGAGCGATTGCCGGCACGGCTGCAGAGGCATCCACTGTTCGATGCCAATGGCAGCCGCATGCGCTCCTAGTTCAGCAACGCAACACTCGTTGGTCCGAAGGCGCGCCGTTAGAACCCTTGCCGTCAGAAGTCCGTCTTGGCGCCGCCCTCACTCTTGCGCCGTTCGACGAAGTCAGCGAGTTCTTCGCGGATCGCCTCATCCATTGGTGGTGGTTCGAATTCTTCGAGAATGGCTTTCCAGATGCGGTTGGCGCGCGCCGGTGTTTCGATGGCCCCGGCCTCCCGCCATGCTTCGTTGTTTTGCCAGTCTGACAGGAATGGACTGTAGAATGCTGTCTTGTAACGCGATTGCGTATGTTCGGCCCCGAAAAAGTGGTTGTGGGGGCCGACCTCGCGAATGGCATCGACGGCGAGGTCATCTTCCGTTGTTGCGATCGGTTGAAGATAAGCGATCATTTGCTGCAGGGTCTCGCAGTCCATAATGAACTTTTCGTAGGATGCACACAGGCCGCCCTCCAGCCAGCCGGCGGCATGGTAAATGATGTTGGCTTTACCGGTGACGCAGCCCCAGAGTGAGAAGGCGCTCTCCCAGGCGGCCTGGGCGTCCGGAGGATTGGTCGCGCAGGCGTTGGAGGCACGCATGGGCAGTTTGTAGAAGCGGGCCAATTGCCCGGATATCTGCGTGGTGCGCATGTACTCGGGGGTTCCGAATGCCGGTGCGCCGGTGCGCATGTCGACGTTCGACGTGAAAGACCCATAGACGACCGGTGTGCCAGGGTTGACGCACTGCAGAAGAGCGACGGCGGCCAGCCCTTCTGCGGTCTGCTGAACGAGGGCGCCGGCGAGTGTCACTGGCGCCATCGCGCCGGCAAGCGTGAACGGTGTCACGATGACCGGCTGGCCCTTGCGCGCATGGCGAATGGCGCCGTCCAGCATCGGCGTGTCATGTTTCAACGGCGATGACGAATTGATGTTGGTATACATCCGTGGTTGCGCGGAGAATTCCTCGTGCGTCAAGCCGCCGGCAATGCGCACCATTTCCATGACATCGTCGACGCGGTCGGCTCCAAGCGAATAGGCATGCACAACCTTATCCGTGAGTGTGAGCTTGTCGTAGAGACAGTCGAGGTGGCGGATCGATGCGTGGATATCCACGGGCTCCACCGGATAACCGCCGGCGAGATGCATGCAATTGAAATAGTGCGTCAGTTTGATCAGATCCTGATAGGCGTCGCGCGTGCCGGGACGTCTTCCGCGATCAAGATCCATCACGTTTGGCGCGCTGGACACATTGCCAAACACCATGTGATTGCCGCCAATGGTGATCGCCCGTGACGGGTTGCGGGGCGTGACAGTGAACTGTTCCGGAGCCAGGCGCACTTTCTCCATCACAAAGTCGCGATCCATGCGCACCGTATCGGCGCCCGGAACAATATCGCAGCCAGCCGATTTGAGAATTGCCTTGGCTTCTTCGTGCAAGAAGTCGATGCCAATTCCTTCGAGAACGCGCATCGCCGCATTGTGAATGGCGTGCAGGCCATCTTCGTCCAGTGGCTCGATTGCCGAGTCCTTGTTGACGGGAATGCACCAGGGCAGCTGCTCGATAGCCGGGGCCTTGGCGGCGTCTGCGCCTGTGACTCGGCGTCGACGTCCTGTTCGGCGGCGGTTCTCATTGTTTCCTGACATGTTCCGGTCCTTCAGGACTCTTCGGCGAAACCGCCGACCGAGGCCGGCGCAAAGCGTGTTCTCAAGCTAGGCAACCGCCATTTGTCCGCATTGCGTCCTCAACATCAAGTCGTGCCGGTCATGTGCTGTCTTTGTTCGGTGCGACGCTTCGTTGTCACGACCTGCGCGATCCGCCGTCTCAAGAGCATCTGCTATGCATCAGGCAGAGTGCAGCAATGCGCAATCAATTGCTTTTCTTCGCCGTCGTCCGGGTGTAACGGACTGCACTTTCCTGCCATTGGCCAGCGAGTGCTTCGCGTTCTGCAGAACTACTAACGCCAGCTAAAGCAGAATTCCTGATGATCGCGCGTGGTTCTCACCACGCCTGGGTAGGTGGATGTGTGGAATACGTTGCGATCGATTGCTTCGTTGTTGCTGAGCTTCGGGCTGCTGCTGCTGGCGAATGGTTTGTTCGGCACACTCTTGGGGCTGCGAAGTAAGCATGAAGGATTTTCAACGGAATTCACCGGCTTCATCATGGCAGGCTACTCCTTTGGTCTGCTTCTTGGTGCGCTTTATGCGGTGGTCATGGTTGCCAGGGTCGGTCATATCCGCTCGTTTGCCGCCTACGCGTCAATCATGTCCGTCGCAGTGCTTTCTCATTTGCTCTGGATTGATCCGCTATTCTGGTTGGTGCTGAGAGTAATTGCCGGTTTTTGCATGGCCGGCATGGTGATGGTTGCGGAAAGCTGGATTAACGAGCGGGCGGACAACAACACGCGCGGGCGGATTCTATCCCTCTATATGATTACGAATTACTTGGGGGCCGGCTGTGGGCAATTGCTGCTGAATGTCGCGAAGCCGGAAGAATTTCAGTTGTTCGTGATCGCATCGATTATCTTTTCCCTGGCTTTGGTGCCGGTTCTTCTGACACGGTCCAGTAGTCCGCAGACGGTCTCGGCGCATCGCATGCCGATACGTGAGTTGTTCTCAGTGTCACCGGTCGGCGTTGTCGGTACCGTTTCGGCGGGACTCTGCAATGCATCGGTCAATAGCCTCGGCGCCATTTACGCAGCCGACAGCCAACTTTCGATCTCGCAAGTTTCACTCTTCATGGCGTGTATCATTCTTGGTGGAATGACCTTGCAATTTCCCATCGGCCGTATTTCCGATCGCTTAGACAGAAGAGCCACTTTGTTGGGGGTTGCGCTCGCCACGGCGGGAGCGGCGCTGGGAATCAATTGGTTTGCGGGCAATCCCGGCTGGCAGCTATTTGCAATCGCTGCCCTCTACGGCGGTTTCGCATTCACCGTTTATCCGTTGTCCTGTGCCCAGGTGAATGATTTGGCGAATCCCAAGCAGCTGGTGCAGGTTTCGGCCGGGCTTCTGGTGGCATATGGGATCGGCGCGATCGCCGGGCCGATTGTTTCGTCCCAGCTCATGGGGTGGTTCGGTCCAAAGGGATTGTTCCTGTTTATTGCATGTATTGCCGGGATGTTGGCGGTGTTTGCGGTGGTCCGCATGTCTGTGCGCACGCGCGGCGATGCGCCAAAGGCACCCTATATGCCGCTTGGCAGTATTGGCATTGCTGGAAAGCAACTGTATGCATCAACGCTGCGCAATATTCTCCGCAGAGGCAAATGACTTTTTTCTGAGGTCAATCATTTCGGTTTTCAACCCGACGTTGAAAATCTGGAGTTTTCGCCCTGCGGCATGTCGTCATCTTTATTGGCCGACCAGAAGGTCGGCCAGTTGCGCCGGAATATTAGGCGTAGGCCGAGAACAATTACTGTGCGGGAAGAGCTCAAGTACAACAATTGATTGTTCATCATCACGGTAAAGTTAATTTCGTTGCAAAACCTATTGGCTCCGATTTCCGTTTTATCTATATATGCGTACAACAAAGGTTGATCACCGTTCGATGATCGGGCTTTTTGGGGCAGAGTTGAGGAGCAGGAATATGGCGTTGCCGAATGTCGACAAACTTTCATATAAGGAACTTTTGCAACTGCAAACGAAAATTGCGGCAACGATCGACAAGCGAAAAGCCGATGAAAAGAATGCGGTTAAGCGGAAGATGATGGAGATGGCCGCGGCCTCCGGATTTGAACTGGATGAGCTGGTCGGTTCCAAGCGCGGTGTTCGCAAGGGTTCCACGGTCGCACCGAAGTTTCGTCACCCGAAGGACCCGACGCTCACTTGGACTGGTCG
>JBPCWB010000713.1:0-4266 GCA_051009955.1 Hyphomicrobiaceae bacterium
TGGTCAAGGCGCTCGGTGCGTCACCAACGCCTATCCCGTGGCCGGAGCTGTTCACGTCTTTCCAGACAGGTGTTGTTGAAGGCTCGAAGAACGGTATCACCGACATCATGGGTATGAAATTCCCGGATGCCGGTTTGAAGTATGTAACGTTGGATGGCCATGCCTACATGGGCGCCCTGTGGTGGATGAACAACGACAGGTTCATGTCGCTGAAGCCCGAACTTCGCCGGGTCGTCATCGACGGTTTTGCCGCGTTGCAGCAGGCAACGTTCGCCTCCCCGAAACGAAAGTCGATCAAAGCCTACCAGGATTTCGTAAAAGGTGGCGGGCAACTTTACGTTCCGACGCCGGCGCAAAAAGCCGAGTTCAAAAAAGCTGCGACTCCGGTTTATGACTGGTTCCAGAAGAACGTTAAAGGCGGCAAAGAGGTCTACGGTGCACTCGTCAAGGCCGTGGCCGACGCGGAAGCAAAAATCGACAAGGCAACCAAAGCCGACCAACAGTAAGGACCATCCGGACAGATTTGTCCTTCTTGCTGACCGAGGCGCTCGACGATCTTGCTCGTCGGGCGCTTCATTCGTTGCCACGACCACGTCACGACAACTTGGCCAATTTCAATATTCAACGAAACGGATACAGCCAGACCTTGTAGTCTTTGACCATTGCCAGCGCGCGATCGATCTGGGGTTTGGACATCTTCTTGGCAATTTCCTCCTGACTCACGGCCGCATCCGGGTCGCCACCGATAGCCGACAGCGTGTACCACATGTAGGCCCGCACGACGTCCGCGGCCGGCAAGCCGCGACCAACTTCGTAGTACCAGCCGATTCCGGACTGGGCCCCGGGATGGCCCTTCATCGACGCGCGCAGATACCACTCAAACGCCCGGACATCATCACGCGGGACGCCCAACCCCATCGCATAGAGAACGCCGATCAACTCCTCGGCGTCGGCGTTGCCGGAACGAGCCAGCGGCCACAGAGCGTCTTTGGCCTCCTTGAATTTATTCCGTTCCATGAGATCGCGCGCCTTTCGCAGGGAGATGTTGGCCGAGCCGATCTCAGGCGGTATGATCATGACAAGGGCAACGACGGTGGCGATGAATGCAAGCGTTGGATGTCTCATCAGCTGGATCCGACGAATCTGGAGCGTGGCATGTCTACGATCGGTCCGAGCGCGTTGGCGCGCGTGTCCGTCGCGGCACATCTTAACATACTCCTCAGGATTTGCGGCTGCGCCCGCCTCGTCAGTCGCAAGATGCGACGCCAAGCGCTCGTGCCCATCTTGTTGATCGTTCTGCTGGCAGTGCCCGTCACCGGTGGCGAGGCGGCAGGTCCGCAACGATGGCCACTCCCACCATCAATTCGCGTATCAGATTTCCTGTCGTTCGACGAGGCGCGCGCGCGTCTGGGCCGCAAGCTGTTTTACGACAAGTTGCTGTCCGGCAATCGCAATATTTCCTGCGGGACTTGCCACAACCATGCGCACGCGGGATCCGATGGCCTATCGCTTGGCATCGGAGAAGGCGGGATCGGTCTCGGACCCAAACGCCGCGTGCCTAATGACCGCAACCATCCCAATAAACGTGTGCCACGCAATTCGCCGGCGTTGTTCAACCTCGGTCACCGGGCCATCAAGACATTGTTCCACGATGGACGCCTGAGCCGCAGCGCGACCTACGACAGCGGCTTCAATAGCCCAGCTGGGACGTGGTTGCCCATTGGCCTATCTGGTTTGCTGGCCGCCCAGGCCATGCTGCCCGTCGCGTCTGAAGTCGAAATGGCCGGTAGCGCCGACGAGAACGACGTTGGTGCAGCTCGGCGGGAGCGCATTGACCACGTTTGGCCGATCCTTGCAAAGCGAGTTGCCGGCATTGAGGACTATGCCGCGCAGTTCATCAGCGCATTCGACGATGTCGAGGCTTCTGGCGACATTACGATGGTTCACATCGCCAACGCCGTTGCGGACTTCGTCAACAGCGAATGGCGATCGTTCGATAGCCCGTTTGACGCCTACATTGGCGGTGACCGTTCGGCACTTGATGTCACGCAACTCAGAGGTCTCGATCTATTCTTTGGAAAGGCGCGCTGCGCCGGCTGCCACTCCGGTCCCCTGCTCAGCGACCAAAGCTTTCATTCACTGGCAATTCCGCCTTTTGGTCCCGGGCGTACGCGCACCTTTGATCCTTATGTCCGCGATGTTGGGCGGATGAGTGAAACGGATCGCCTGAGCGACGCCTATCGGTTTCGCACGCCATCGCTGCGCAACGTTGCGCTCACCGGTCCGTGGGGGCACAATGGCGCCTACGCCACGCTCGAGGGCATCGTGCGCCATCATCTCGAACCCATTGCTGCGCTCTCGGCGTGGGACCGCACGCAGCTGATTTTGCCAGAGTCGGATCGGTTTGCTGTTTCTGACTTCCTCATCTGGGACGATGCTCGCGAAATTCAGCGTCTCGAGCGCAGCACTTCCATTGAACCGCTCGTGCTCACCGATGACGAGGTTGGTGCGCTGGTGGCATTTCTAAAAGCCTTGACCGGCACGTCGAGCGTTTTGGGACGGCTCGGCAAGCCCCAATCGGTTCCCAGCGGACTACCAATTGATTGACTTGGAAGACGCTTCGACTTGAGGACGGCCATGCGTAACAGGAGACGGCTTCGGAATGACCATTGACCAACAGTCTGCCCCGTCAGGATCTGATCGGGCCGATCCGGAAATGGCACAGGTGCGCTATGCTCTTGTCGGTTCGGGTATGATGGGCCAGGAGCACATCCGGACGATCGGCCTGATCCCCGAAGCCTGCGTCTCGGCCATTGCCGATCCCGATCCGGACATGCGGTCGACGGCCAGCCGGCTGGTGGGCGGCAGTGCAAAAGTGTTTGCCAGTCATCGCGAAATGATGGCCGTCGCTGATTTCGACGCCGTCTTGGTCGCGAGCCCCAATCATACGCACATTGATGTCTTGCGCGACGTTATGCAAACGGACGTTCCAATCCTCGTCGAGAAGCCGCTTTGCAGTTCTGTTGCGAACTGCCGCGAGGTCCACCGCTTGCAGACGTCGCGGTCTGCGCCCGTCTGGGTTGGGATGGAGTACCGTTACATGCCGCCGGTTGAGCAACTGCTGAAGCTTGTGCGTGCCGGCACCGCGGGCAGGTTGCACATGATCGCCATTCGCGAGCACCGCTATCCGTTCCTGGACAAAGTCGGTGACTGGAATCGACACGCGGTCAATACAGGCGGCACGCTGGTCGAGAAGTGCTGCCATTTCTTTGACCTCATGCGATTGATTTCCGGAAGCGAAGCGGCCCGTGTCTACGCCTCGGGCGCGATCGATGTGAACCATCTGGACGAACCGCATCCTGACGGTCCACCTGACATTATCGACAACGCCTTCGTCATCGTCAATTTCGCGAACGGCATGCGTGCCATGCTGGACCTGTGTATGTTCGGCGAGGGGTCATACTGGCAGGAGACAATCTCTGCCACGGGCGATGCTGCGCGGGTCACGGCCTCGATTCCCGGGCCGGCGCGATTCTCGGCCGACGGCCAAGAGCGCGACGCCGAGATTATCATCGCCGATCGCGCTACAAAGCAGGAAACGCGAGAGCCAGTTCCTGTCGACGAAACGATCCTAGAGTCCGGTGACCATCACGGCTCGACGTACTATCAGCATCTTAAATTCGTGGACATGGTCAAGCGCGGCGGTCAGCCGGAAGTCGGACTCGACGACGGGCTCAGGGCCGTCATGATCGGCGCAGCCGCGGAAGAAAGCATCAAGACTGGCCAGGTCGTGCCGCTTTGAGTGGTGTTGGCTCGGTCCATTGCGTGACAGGCGTGATGCCAAAGCTTAAGCTCGGCTCGAAGCCATTCTAACGGGGATAAGGCAAGACACACATGAGCCAACAAGTGACGATCGAAGGACGAGAGCACTGGACCAACAAGGGAGACGACGTGCGGTTGTTTCTTTGGGAAAAGGCCGCACCAGCCGGCGTGGCGAAGCAGGGCACTATTCTGTTCGTGCATGGCTCTTCGATGGCGTCGACGCCGACATTTGATCTGGACGTTCCTGGACGGCCGGATTCGTCTGTCATGAATTGGTTTGCGCAGCGCGGCTTTGATACCTGGTGTGTCGATATGGAGGGGTATGGCCGATCGACCAAGACCCGCGACATCACGTGCGACATTTCAAATGGCGCCGACGATCTCGATGCGGCCAGCCGTTACATTGTGGAGACGCGAGATAGCGGGCCATTAATGGTTTACGGC
>JBPCWB010000714.1:0-4162 GCA_051009955.1 Hyphomicrobiaceae bacterium
CGATCAGCGCCAGCATCGATTGTCGGAATGCCTCGGCGCGGCCGATTTGGGGCTTGCGCTTCAGGACATCAAACGTGTGCGTTGTCAGCTTGACAGCGGCGTCGGAGTAGACTGCCCAGTGGGACACCAGGAGTGCCCGGGCACCGGCAAAGAAGAATGCCCGCGCCAGCCCGGACAAGGCTTCTGCCCCGACATCATTACCGGCAGCCGTGTTGCAGGCAGACAGCACCACCCAATCCGCATCCAGCGACAACGTTGCGATTTCAGATGCCGTCAACAGCCCATCGTTGAGTTGGCTTGCCTTGGCCGGCGGCGTCAAAACGAGGGCCGGTTCGTTCAAGCCCGAGAGGTCGCCCGCGACCAGTCCGTGCGTCGCAAAGTGAACGATGCGGTAGCGGTCCAGTGGGCGCGATTTGATCTCGGGTTCGCTCGCAACTTCCCGCAACAGGATGTCGTCAGCGGATGCGCCAAGAACCTTGCCAATAGCGCGCAACTCATCCGCCGTATCGGGCAGCGGTGTCATCGCGTTGACAGCGCGGACATCGGCAAGGCCACGCGTATAGAAGCTGGCCGCGGTCCTGCGCGCCAGTTTCGCGCCTCGCGACGTGTCCTGCTGATCGCCTTTGAGAACAGGGTCACCGATGCCGATGAAAGGCTTCCGCGACTTTGCCGCACGCTGCAGTCGGCGCAGCGACGCCAGACTTTGCACGGACGGCAAGACGGACAAGGCATGGCTGCGCACCAGCCAGGCCGTATTCTTCCAGGCTTCTTCCGGTGACGCGAACGTGCCGGGTTTACGTGTCACCAAGACCTGCGGTGGTAAGCTCGTGAGTGGGCCATTGGGCACCAGAATCAAATGCTTCTTGCCGATGAAGTGACGTTCCAGCGGACCAAGGAGGCGCTTGTAGAGGCGATGGGCTCGGCCAAGATCGAAAACCGCCGCCTCGGGGTTTTCTTCCGCCGCAAACGGGTCAAGGCCGAGACGCAGGGCTGCCACCTCGGCTCCCAGCTCACGTTCGCCGAGATCAATTTCCGCCCACACTGTTGCTGCGTTTGTGATCAGCCAGACAAAGCTCGTGTCGCGGCCGACCAGCATCGTGATCAAGGCTTCGTTGGCTGAGAGAAGCCCGCGGGTTGCGTTGCCGTTGAGCGGGAGGGGGTCGGCCATTGATGCATAGGCCGGATAAGCCTTGATGATCTTGGCCTTGAGCGCACGTCGTTCAATTCCCAGTTTGGATATGCGATTGACGCGCTCGTTGCGAGCCGAGCTAAACGCGGCATAACCCGGCAAGGTCTTCTCGATCGCTGTCATACGATTGAGAGCAGCCATCGTGTCTTGACTACCGGCTGATGCAACCTTCGACAGTTGTGTGAGCTCGGCGCCGAGCTGCTTGATTTTTCCAAGACTGCCTGCGCAGCCGGCCTTTTTCTGGCCTGGTGGACAACGCTTGATCAGGTCGGTCATTTGTTTGCCGAGTTCACGCTGACGCCGAATATCCGGACGGCCGGCCTTCTGCTGCTTGATGCTGGCAGCCTTCATCTCCTGTTGCGCCTTCAAATAGGCAGGGTTTGCCCGCTGCACTTTACTCCAGCGTGCCAGTTCGCGCATGTCGGCTTCGTTAAGCGCCAGAATTTCATCGGCGAGGCGCTGAATATGGCTGACGTCGCGACCGAGCGGTGTATCGCTGGTACCCAGCCGCGCACTCATCTTGGCAATCGCCTCGGCCGCCGACGTGCGCCAGGCGTCCTGTGAAGCCTGAAACGATTCATCGAAGGCGGCCCGGGCGCTCAAGCCGAGCTGTGCGCCGCCATGTCGAACCGCGCGGGCCAGACCGATAAAAGCCGAACGTTGCCTCTGCAGGCCCTGGTTCAACACCTTTTGCGCGAAGACGAAATCCGTTTTCTGAGATGCCAGCAGCGATATGGCCTTGCGATAGAAGACGAGTGCATCGCGATAATTGCCCTGGGCCAGCAGTACGGCACCGATATTGGCCGTGGAACTCGCTTGAAAGGCGTGCTCCATGCCGAGGAGGTCTTTGCGCAACTTTAGCGCTCTTCGGAAAACGCGCTCTGCCTCATCGTGCCGATTGGTGCGCATCAACGCGCGGCCGTAGAGGTCCAGAGCGTCGGCAACGGCCGGGCCGTCAACACCATACACGATTTCCCGGATCTTGACGGTTTCGCCGAAGTAGCGAACAGCCTTGGTGTCGTCGCCGACCTGTTCGGCCGAAAGACCCAATCCGTAGGTTGCGATGGCCGTTTGCTCGTGATTGGCGCCAAATTCCTTTATGGTCAGTTCCAACGCCTGTTCGCCGATCGTGAGCGCTTTGTCGAAGTCCTTGGCCTTGTAGAACTGGTTAGAAAGTTGTCGCAACGACTTCAGTTCATCGGACGGCTGCTGGGCGATCGTCGGTAACGTTGTTCCAGCGAGCGTGATGCAGAATACAAAACCAAAGAGCTGATACCAACGCATCACGTCATCCCCACAGCTGATCTGCCGTCGCTATTGTCCCGGACAGCCCGTCGTCGCGTCGCCCTTGCGGGCAACCGGTTTGCCATTGATGAAGACGGAACTCGATCCGCCGATCGCAAGGCCGCCGCAGCCGGTCTGGTCGCCAAGCGTCACGGCCGGCTTACCGTTGATGAAGACATTGCTGGAACCCTGCGTCACCGCTGTTGCATTGCTCGTGCGATCGCCGGCCCGGGCGGCCGCGCCGCCGCCGACGGTCGTATTGCCACTGCCTTCGACAATCACACCGGGCGTGGCCGGCTTGGTATCCTGCGCCGCTGCTCCGCCGGCCCCCGCCAGACTCGCGCAAATGACAACACTCGAAAACACCCATCGCATGGAATCTGCTCCGTCAAACTGCCTGTCTCGCACCAAGGCCATCTCTATGGCGACGGCAAGGCGCAATCCAAGCAGTGCATACAACGACTGTGGCCAACGCGAGTCCAGACCAACACCGCGCCGGGGCGAATGCTACACGGGACGGCAGGCTTTGATCAGCCATGCGCGATTATCAGCGTCGAGCTTCGGACCGATCTCGTCGCGGACGCGCGCCTGATAGTCATTCAACCAATTCCGCTCGGCGGCGGACAATAGATCCGGCACGACTAGTCGACGATCAATCGGGGCCAGCGTCAGCGTCTCGAATGTCATCATGGCGCGGTCTCCGCCGGTTGGTTTCTTTGCGGGCAACACCAAGATGAGATTTTCGATACGGATGCCAAACGAGCCCTCCTTGTAGTAGCCGGGTTCGTTGGAAATGATCATGCCAGGCTCGAGGGCCACCATGCCGCGCTTTGAGATGGATTGCGGGCCTTCGTGGACAGACAGATAGCTGCCGACACCGTGGCCGGTGCCATGGTCAAAATCGAGTCCGGCATCCCACAAGGCGCGTCTCGCCAGCGGATCGAGGTCGATGCCACGGGTGCCCTGTGGCACCCGCGCCGTCGCTATGGCGATATGGCCCTGTAGAACGCGCGTGAAGCGATCGCACATGATAGCGCTGGGCGTGCCGACCGCTATTGTCCGTGTAATATCCGTCGTGCCATCGACATATTGAGCCCCTGAGTCGACCAGATAGAGCTGGCCGTTGCTCAGCCGGCGATTGGTCGACGTATTCACACGATAGTGGACGATTGCACCGTTGGGTCCGCTCCCCGATATGGTGTCGAAGCTAATCTCGCGCAGTCTGCCAGTCGCGGCACGAAATTCCTCGAGTTTTTGCGCGGCGGAAATCTCATCCACCGTGCCGTTGGGCGCTTCGCGGTCAAGCCATGCCAAGAACCGGCACATGGCAACCGCATCACGTTTGTGGGCTGCTCGCGCACCTCGAATTTCGACCTTGTTCTTGATCGCCTTCGGCAACAGGCAGGGATCAGAACCGCGCACGATGGCCTTCGGCCCGCCGAGGTGACGGCCGATCCAAACCGGGCAGGTCTCGGCATTGACCCGGACTCTCTTGTTCGCCTCTTTGAGCGCCTTGAGACGGTCGCCCAACTGGTGAGGTGCAAACACGCGGCTGCTCCCCGACAGATGCTCCCGAGCGGCAGCGTCGAGTTTGTCTTTCGCTATGAACAGTTCGACCTTGCCGCGCGCCGGCAGGATCGCGAAGCAGAGGACTACGGGGTTGTGGGTAACATCGCTGCCGCGAATGTT
>JBPCWB010000715.1:0-5132 GCA_051009955.1 Hyphomicrobiaceae bacterium
GCGACGACCCGGCCGTCGTCTTCGACCGCCGCCCGCAGTGTCGCGACGCGATTGGTCGCCGACGTGGCCGCCATCAGATGTTCCAGGCGATCCTCCACCCACTTCACCGGCCGGCCGGCGAGGCGCGCTGCGACGGCAAGCGCAACGATATAGGGAAAGACACCTTGTTTGGTACCAAAACTGCCACCGGACGCAGGTGGCGACTTCAACCGCAGTCGATTGCCCGGCACTTGCAATGCGAGGGCCATCACCGGATGAAGCGCGAAAGGGCCCTGAAAGTTGGAAAGAACGTCGTAGCTGTCGTCACCGCGATGGTATTCGGCGATGACACCATAACATTCGATGGGCGTCACTGAGTTCCTCGGATAGCGCACCTCGACGGATAACGTGCGGGATGCTGTCTCGAATGCACGTTTGACGTCGCCGTAGGTGAAGCAGCGGTCGGCAACGACATTCGAGCCGACAGCGGGATGCAGGAGCGTCGCATCGTCCGCCATCGCCGCAATCGGATCGACGATGGCCGGCAACGGTGTGTAGTCGACGTTGACCAGCGCCACGCCATCTTCGGCCAGATAGGGACTATCACCTAGCACGATCGCCACTGGCTCGCCTTGATACCGCACCGTATCGATGGCCAGCGACCAATGCTCCATGGGCGCTTTGACACCCACGGAGAAGGGGCGGGTGAATTGCTGAATGTCGCGTCCTGTTATCACCGCATGGACGCCGTCGAGCGCCAGAGCGCCGCTGACATCGAGATCTGTGATGCGGGCGTGCGGATGAGGCGAACGCACGAAGGCCGCATGCAATGTGTCCGGCCTCACACCGAGATCATCGATGAACCGCTCGCCGCCTGTCAGCAGAGCAATGTCTTCGACACGTTCGATCGAACGCCCGATCCATTGGCCTTCCGGCTCGGCACGTCGTTCGACTGCGGTCTCGGTGCGATCTTGCACTTGAGTCCTCTTTCCACCACTGCTCTATACTGCCACAAAGTGAAATACGCGAAGAACACCAGAAATGACATCCGTGGACGAATATCAAGCGGCGCTATGGGCATTTTCTCTCGATCGCTACACCCGGCCCGGCGTTAGCGATCGGTGTCTCACCTTGCAGGACTCGCTTGGCGCAGACGTCAATGTCCTCCTGCTGTGCCTGTGGCGCGGACAGCACGGCGCCGATATTCCCGAGACAGTTTTGCAGGACTGCCTGCAAGGCAACGCCGGCGCTTGGCATCGCGATGTCGTGCAGCCAATCAGATCAGCTCGTCGCGCAATGAAGGGCCGGACAAGTGCGGGCGACAGTCGAGGCGTCGAAACTTGCCGTGACCAGCTGAAGCGCATTGAAATCGAATGCGAGCGCTTGGAGCAGCAGATGCTCGTTGCCGCTCTCGCAGCGACCGACGAATTCGCCGTGAGCGCAGGCCATTCAAAAAAGTCGTGCGTCGAGAAGGCCATTGCCAATGTCACACGTTATCTCCGCTTGATCACCGCGGTTCCATCACCCGACTTCGACGATCAGGTCAAAGGCCTCGTCGTCGCGTGCATCGATTGAGTGGCCGTCGTAGTAAGCTCGCAGGACTAGCCAGGAACATCGAGAGGAATTGGCATGTCGGCATTCAAGGATCTGCGCAGTTGGTTGGCTCATCTCGAGCGCCAGGATCGCCTCGCGATCATGAAGCCCGGCCGACAGCTGGAATTCGAGATTGCGGGCATCGCCAACCGTCATGACGGTTCGAAGGCAACATTGTTTCCAAGTCTCGGCAATCGCGAGGGCACAGTCGTTTCCGGCTTGTTGTCAGCGCGTAGCTGGATGGCGGAGGCGCTGAACGTCAGCGATGATCGGCTGCTCGAACACTTTCAGAACGCGGCGGCGACTCCGCTGCCGTGGGTCGAGGTGAAGGATCCCGCCTGCCAGCAGGTCGTCCACGAAGATCCGGATCTGACGGCGTTGTTGCCGATCCCGACGCACAATGAGCATGACAGCGGTGCCTACATCACTGCCGGCCTGGTCATCGCGCGCAATCCCGAAACCGGCAAACAGAATGTTGCCATTCACAGGCTCCAGGTGCAGGGGCCGCAGCAGCTTGGTGCACTCCTGCTGCCCCGACATACGTTGGCCTTTCAACAGTTGGCCGAGGCCGAAGGGCAGGATCTCGACGTTGCGATTGTGATTGGTTCGAGCCCAGCGGCACTCCTCGCATCGCAGGCGATCGCACCGCTGGATCAGGACGAGCTCGAAATTGCCGGCGCCTTGACCGGTGCACCTTTGGACGTCGCGAAATGCTTGGGCAGTGAGATCCGTGTGCCGGCAACATCGGAGATCGTCATCGAGGGGCGATTCCTGGCCAACACCCGGGAGCCCGAAGGTCCGTTCGGAGAATTCCCGCAATACTACGCGGATCGTGCCCGTCGCCACGTTGTCGCCGTTGACCGCGTCACCACGCGCGACAATCCGATCTATCACACCATCGTCGGTGGCAGCCGGGAACACTTGCTGCTCGGCGGGATCCCTCGGGAGGCAACTATTCTCGCCAATTTGCGGCGGAGCTTTCCAGGTGTGCGCGATGTCCACCTGTCGCAAGGTGGGGTGTGCCGCTATCACCTCTACGTTGCGATGCAGAAGCGCTTCGAAGGCGAAGGCAAGAATGTCATCATGGGTGCGCTGGCGGCGCACTATGACGTCAAGCATGTCTATGTCGTCGACGAAGACGTCGACATTCACGATCCGGAGCAGGTTGAATGGGCCGTGGCCACGCGCTTCCAAGCCGACCGCGATCTCGTCGTCGTACAGGGCAGCCTCGGGTCCAAACTCGACCCATCGACGGACGACAACGGCATCGGCGCCAAGCTGGGCTTTGATGCGACCATTCCGCTATCTGCTCCGGAAATGACGTACATGCGTATTGCCGTGCCCGGTCAGGATGACATCGCCCTGCCGGACGTAACCGACGAAACGGCCCGTCTCGCTGACGTCATCGCGAGCGACTGATCGACGTCGGTTTCGCGGCAACCGTTCCACGTTCAGTATCTGACCCAATGATGCTTTTCACTGGCCGGAAGCCGGCACGACTTCTATGCTGGCTCTGGGCTGGTGCAGGTGCATCGGCTGTCCGCAAATCGCAAGGCAATGCATTCGGGCAGCTTTCATCGCGAAAGTGTTCCCTAAGGAACAGAACCGATATGCGGATTTGTTTATTTCCGGCCACCGGACGGCGAGAGACAATAAACACCGTCGGAGTTGAATTGATCAACGAGCACGCGGCTGGGATGTCATCCGAGTCGCCCGATATCAAACAGTCCACTTCGTTCAGGGAAGGAAAAACGATGGCAGAAGCAAGCAAGCGGCAAGTCAACAACGGCGTCAATGTCGAGGCACTGATCGGAGCCCGCGAGGCCTTGGATGCGGCGCCGGAAGCGGCACAATTCAAGTGGCGGGCGAGCTGTGAGTGGATGAACGGAACGCACAGCAAAACGACAATCAGCGGCTTCTACGGTCTTGGTGAAGAACAGGCGCGCCAGAAGACGTTTGGCATTGAGGCCGACCACCCCGAGGTTTTCGCCTCCGAGGATCATGCGCCGACCCCCGTCGAAATCGTCCTGTCGGGTCTTGCAAGTTGTCTGACAGCCGGTGTCGCCGCCATTGCGCAGCACCGTGATATCCAGCTTCGGTCCGTCAAGGGCACGGTCGAGGGCGACATGGATATTCAAGGCATCCTCGGAATCGACGATGAAGTCCGCAACGGCTTTGGCACGATCCGCGTACACTATGATATCGATGCCGATGCCGACGAGGACGACATCAAGGCCCTGGTGGCGCAGTCGCAGAAGCGTTCTGCCGTTTTCGACATCGTGACAAACCCGACAAACGTCTTTGTGACGGTCGACAAGACCAACTGAGCGACCCACTCAGCAGGCGAGGAGCGAGCGTCGTGAAACGCACCACGACCGTCATTGTTGGCGCCGGCCAGGCCGGGCTCGCCATGAGCAGGCAGTTGGCCGAGCGAGCCATCGATCACGTCCTGCTGGAGCGCGGCGAGGTGGCCAACTCGTGGCGTACGGAACGCTGGGACTCGCTGCGGCTGTTAACCCCGAACTGGCAGAGCCGCCTGCCCGGTTTTACATACCGTGGCAATGACCCGGACGGCTTCATGAATATGCCGCAAGTGGTCAACTTTCTGCAGGAGTATTCCGAGGTCATCGCAGCTCCGGTTGAGACGAATACAACGGTGACTTCAGTCCAGCGAAGTGATGCCGGATACGTGGTCAAATCAGATCAGGGCGATTGGAGCTGCAAAACCGTGGTCCTGGCAAGCGGTGCCTGCAACATCGCCAGCGTTCCAAAACTCGCGGAGAATCTGCCGTCGGCCGTGAATAGCATAACATCCATGCATTATCGCAACCCAAGCCAAGTCGCCGACGGCGGCGTGATGGTTGTGGGGGCGTCCGCCACGGGCATCCAACTCGCAATGGAATTACAAATGTCCGGCCGGCCGGTGACATTGTCAACCGGAGAGCATGTCCGCGTCCCGCGAGTTTATCGGGGCCGCGACATCAAATGGTGGATGGATGTCACCGGAGTCTTGGATACACGCTACGACGAGATCGACGACCTCAATAGGGCACGCCGAGTCGCGTCCCTGCAACTGGTCGGATCGCCCGAGCGAATGACGCTGGATCTCAATGCGCTACGTGCAGCTGGCGTCGCGATTGTCGGGCGCCTCGCCGGTCTGCGCGACGGCGTCGCCCAATTTTCCGGCGGACTGAAAAATCAGTGTGCACTGGCAGACCTCAAGATGAACCGACTGCTGGATACCATCGATGAATGGGTGACGGACAATGGCACGGACGATGAATTCGATCCTAAGCATCGCTTCGCCGCAACCGTTGTCGACGACGATCCCAAATTGACAATGGATCTTACCGGGAGCGGCATCAAGACGATCCTATGGGCAACCGGCTACCGTCCCGATTATTCGTGGCTGGAGGCGCCGGTATTTGATCGTAAAGGTCGCTTGCGCCATGACGGCGGTGTCGTCGATGCCCCTGGTCTGTATGTCATGGGGCTGCCATTCCTGCGTCGCCGCAAGTCTTCCCTGATCGATGGTGTAGGTGATGATGCGCACGATCTCG
>JBPCWB010000716.1:0-3437 GCA_051009955.1 Hyphomicrobiaceae bacterium
GCCACCTGACCGTCAAGCCAGCGCGGCAGCGGCACGGCAATACCCTCAGGCCCCCAGATCAGTTGCACGAGCGTGTCGAAACACAAAATCAGACCGAAGGTCGCCAAAACATGATCGAGATGATCGCGCGGATAGAGATGACGGATGACGGCAAATTCGACCAGGACGCCGGCCACCGCCGTCGCCGGCAGGGCCAGTAATATGCCCAGCAAGAAGGACCCGGTGTAAAGTGTGAGTGACGCGCAAAAGAACGCGCCGATCATGTACAGCGAACCGTGCGCCAGATTGACGAAATCCATGATACCGAACGTCAGCGTCAGGCCGGACGCAAGCAGGAACAGCAGCACCCCAAGCTGCAGGCCGTTCAGCGTCTGAATGATGAGCAGTGACGTATCCATTGGGGATCGGGGCTCACGTCGGCGTGACACCAGGCAACAGGTCGTAAACAAAACAGCGCTCCGCGAGCGCACAGGCAAATTCTGAAGGCTCGCGGAGCGCTGGGTGATCAAGCAAGAGCGCGAACTCTAGTTGAGCTTGCAATCTTTGGCGTAGACGTCCTGATGATTTTTGTAGACCGTCTTCTCGATTTTGGTCGTCCAAACGCCATCAGAATCTTTAACAACCTTGCGCAGATAGAAGTTTTGGATCGGCATGTGGTTGTTGCCGTAGGAGTACTTGCCGCGAACCGACTCGTAATTCGCGGCTTTCATGGCGGCGCGCATCTCATCCATCTTCGACGTGTCGCCTTTGACAGCGTCGACGGCCGACTTGATCAGCATGATCGTGTCATAGGATTGGGCAGCATAGAATGACGGATAGCGACCATACTTCTTTTTGAATCCCGATACGAACTTCTTGTTCGCCGGTATATCGAGGTCAGGTCCCCAGAACTGCGTGTTCTCGGAGCCGAGCACACCCTGCATGTTGGCCTTCTGCAGTTTTGGCAGCGCGATCGAGTCAACCGTAAACACGGTGTAGAGTGGCAACTTCCCCTGCAGGCCCGCCTGCTGGTATTGCTTGATGAAGGCGCCGCCCGCTTTGCCGGGATAAAACACGAAAATGCCTTCGGCACCCGAGGCCTTGGCTTTGGCGAGTTCCGCGGAGAAATCGAGCTGAGCGTCCTTACCCCATTTGGTGAAGTCCTTGCCGAGGATCTTGCCTTTGAATGTGCGCTCCACCCCGGCGACCATGTTCTTGCCGGCCGCATAGTTCGGCGCCATGACGTAGAGCGACTTCACGCCTTTCTGGTTGAGCACTTCACCCATGGCCATCGGCGTCTGGTCGTTCTGCCAGGACGTCGAGAAGAAGTTCTTGTGGCACAGCTTTCCGGCGAGCGGCGACGGACCGGCATTGGACGAGATCAGAAACTTGCCTGAATCGAGAACAGTTTTACGTGACGCCAGCAGGACGTGCGACCAGATGAAACCAGTGACGAAATCAACATCGTCCTGCTTCACCAGCTTGTCGGCCTTTTGTTTGCCGATCTCCGGCTTGAATCCGTCGTCCTCGAACATGACTTCGAGCTTCTTGCCACCCATTTCTCCGCCGATGTGTTCGACGGCAAGGTTAACGGCGTCGCGCATATCATTGCCGATCACCGCGGCGCCGGTTGTCAGTGTGGTAATGAATCCGACCTTGACGGTATCGGCAGCCACTGCGGGCGATGCGCCCAATGCCAGTGCGGCCACGAGTAGTGTGAGTTTGGATTTCACGGCAGACCCTCCCAGGTTTTCGTCGTTTGGCTTGATAGATCGTCTCTTGCGGGGCGGCTCATCCCCGCGAAAACCGCGCTGCTGTGATTATGCCGAAGTCTTTGTTGGCCGCCAAGTGCGAATGACCGCAGGTGCGAATGGGTCTGAGCCTGAGCGGACGTCCACCCATCTTCGGGCCGCGTTCGAGAGGATCGTGCGGACGACAATGTGCGCATCGCTCTGTCACGCCTTACCGGAGCAGGTCGGCTGGCGGTATATTGCCTGTGCGGCATCCTTGCGTCTGTCACGGCCAGGTTGAAGAGATCGCCACAGTTCAGCGAAGAGTGTAGGGCTTGAGTTTGGCCCATTGGTCACCGCCGTTCCAATACGCGCCATTGTTGGTAATTGATTTCACGCGGCACTCGGTGTCTGATCTGGAAAGCACGACAGGTAGCCCGGTCACGCGCCGGTTGCAGACAATGCGTGCCCAGGGGAGGACCCGATGACGCCACAGCAGACGACACCGGACGCGACCGGCAACGCCGCGGATTATTTCGTCGACCGTCATGTTCGCGAGGGCAGGGGCGGCAAAGTCGCCTTCGCTCAAGGTGGGCGTGCCATGTCCTTTGCGGACCTGAAACGCGACAGCGACCGCATGGTCGATTTCTATGCGCGCCACGGCATTGGGCGGGAAAGCCGCGCGGCGGTCCTGGCGCTTGATTGCCTGGAGTACCCGGTCATCTTCTGGGGCAGCCTCAAGGCCGGCGTCGTTCCTGTTTGCCTCAATACGCTGCTTTCGACAGACCAATATCGCTATATCCTGGGTGACTGTCGGGCCAAGGTGTTGTTCGTGTCGGCACAGCTTTTTGAAGTGGTCGCGCCCATTCTCGGAGCCGACCCGACCATCGAGGAGGTTTTTGTCGTCGGCGGAGTGGTTAACGGCCGGACATCGTTTGAAACCGCATTTGCACCTTGCGCCAACGCTGCACCCGTCACGGTCAGTGCTGACGAAACAGCATTCTGGCTTTATTCGTCCGGTTCCACCGGCATGCCCAAGGGTGTCATGCATGTCCATTCGAGCCTGCAAGGCACGTCGGACACCTATGCGCGCAAGGTCCTCGGCATTCGCGAAGACGATACCGGTTTTTCCGCGGCCAAGTTATTTTTTGCCTATGGTCTCGGCAATGCCATGACCTTTCCGATGGCGGTCGGGGCGACGACGGTGCTTTATCCCGGTCGGCCAACACCGCAGTCTGTCGGCGAGGTGATGGCAACGCACCTGCCGACGATTTTCTATGGCGTGCCGACTCTCTATGCCGCGATGCTGGCCTCCGCGGGAGACGGTCCGATCCCGGGCAGCGAGCGGCTGCGACTTTGCGTGTCCGCCGGCGAGGCTTTGCCCAAGGACATCGGCGAGCGCTGGAAAGAGAAGACCGGGGTCGATATTCTTGATGGAGTCGGTTCGACGGAAATGCTGCACATTTTCTTGTCGAACGCGCCCGGCAACGTCGAATACGGCACATCCGGAACCGCCGTTCCCGGTTACGACGTTCGTTTGGTAGATGAGAGTGGTGCCGATGTCGGTGACGACGAGGTCGGGGAACTGCTGGTGCAGGGAGAAACAGCCGCGAGCGGCT
Organism: Hyphomicrobiaceae bacterium; assembly: GCA_051009955.1. Taxonomy (GTDB): domain Bacteria; phylum Pseudomonadota; class Alphaproteobacteria; order Rhizobiales; family Hyphomicrobiaceae; genus Tectiglobus. Next base: position 3,329 of record JBPCWB010000716.1, read on the forward strand.
ATTGGAACCAACGTGCCAAGAGCCGGACAACGTTTCTCGGGGAATGGACGCGCACGGGCGACAAGTACACAAGGCGGTCCGACGGCCGCTACGTCTATTGCGGGCGCAC
>JBPCWB010000717.1:0-3043 GCA_051009955.1 Hyphomicrobiaceae bacterium
ATGATTGCTGTCGGTTTCTTAGGGTCCGGCTTGCCTCCCGACTTGTCGGTCGGTCGCGTGCCACCCTTTCCGGTCCCTGCCTTGTCGTTTGCCATAGGTGAGGAATCCTCCGAGATTTAAACGTGCTCAGATAGCCGATGGCCGGCGACATCGTCGATGGGGCAGTTTTGACGTCGAACATCTCCGCCAAAACGTGTCGAATGTTAGTCAGTCACAATTTGCAGTGGCTTGACCTGTCAGCGCGAGCAATTCGCGGATATTCGGCACTCGGGCCACTTCGATTGCCTCAGGTTGCAGCTGCGACAACCGAGCCGCAACGTTCGAAGACAAGCAGAAGTGCCGCAGGCGCCGAGCCGTACGCTCAATCTGATGGGCCATCACAAGGTTTACATACGTTTGAGCGGTCCTAGGTGACAAGAGAATAACACCATCAATGTCACCGACTGCAATTCGGGTTAATAGCTTAATGGACAAATGGGTTGCCGCACGAGCGATGTATACGGTCGGCTGAATGACGTGGTAGCCCATCTGTCGCAGTTCTCCGGCGAGATCGAAAGCGAGGTTGCCCCCAGCCAGATGCAGCAGAGCGCCGCCGTTGACATCGCTCAGGGACAGGATTTTAGGCAAGAGCGCTTCGGCGGTCGAGTGTCCCTTGATGACGTAGTCAAATCCGAGCGCTTCGGCAGTCGACGCCGTTCCGGGACCGACCGCAAACAGTGGTAGCTGGCGGGCCACGTCAGCCACGTCGGATTCCGCGGCGGCACGCACACCGTTGCGGCTCGTTGCGATCAGGGCCTGAACATCGATCAGATCGAGCGGGTCGGCTTGTTCGAAATCGATGAGCAGCAGTGGTTCGACGAACACTTCATGACCCTGTGCCACCAATTTGGCCCGCAGGACAGTGGCATCGCGTTCCGGTCGTGTAACCCAGATTCTCATGACGTCGTCCCGTCAAAGAAGCCAGTTCCGGCGCGCCCAAGCAAGTCGTCAGCGGCGGCTTCAGCCATCGTCACGGCCGCATCTACGGGGCCACTATGCTCGGTGTCCAGGCGCTCTGAACCATCAGGCCGCAAGATCTGGCCGCGAAAAGTTATTTGATCGTCGTACAATCGGGCGAGCCCGGCAATGGGCGTTCGGCAGGATCCGTCGAGTTTGGCAAGAAAGGCGCGTTCGACGGTCGTACAAATCTCTGACGTCTCGTGGTTCAACGGTTCTGTCACACGCCGGGTCTCGGCGTCGTCCGAGCGGATCTGCAAGGCGATCGCGCCCTGTGCCACCGCCGGCAACATGTCCTCAACCGAGATCGGTGAGCGAATGACGTCTTCCCGATCCAGCCGCCGCAGGCCGGCGCAGGCGAGAAAGGTTGCGTCCGCGATGCCGTCGCGCAGTTTGCGCAAGCGCGTCTGGACGTTGCCGCGAAATTCGACGACGCGGAGATCCGGACGAACGTTCTTGAGCTGCGCGCGCCGCCGCAATGATGACGTTCCGACCACCGCACCCGCCGGCATCGCGGCCAGACTGGCGTACTTTTCACTGATGAACGCATCGCGGACATCTTCGCGTTCAAGAACAGACGCCAGCGCCAGACCAACAGGCATTTGTGTTTCCAGGTCCTTCATCGAGTGAACGGCGACATCGACCGTGCCATCGAGCAAAGCCGACTCGATTTCCTTTGTGAACAGACCTTTGCCGCCGACTTCGGACAATGGCCGATCCTGGATGGCATCGCCGGACGTCTTGATCTCGACGATGGCAATGCGCGACGCGGGCCACTCCCAGGCTGCCGAAAGCTTGCGCTGAACCTCGGCTGCCTGCGCAAGTGCGAGCGGCGACCCGCGCGTTCCAATTTTGATCCGAATGTCCGGCAAAACGCCCTCTTGATGTCAATCACTGCTGCAACATAGACAACCATACAGTTGGCAAACCGCCAATCCCGTTGCACAAGTGCCTATGGTCCTCACACACGAGAAGCTGTCCACCACAATCCGTGTCCTTGGTATCGAGACCAGCTGCGACGAGACGGCGGCAGCCATTGTCGAGCGCCGGGAAGACGGTTCCGGCCAGGTTCTGTCCAACGTCATTCGGTCGCAGTGGGAAGAGCACCGCGCCTTCGGCGGTGTCGTTCCCGAGATCGCCGCACGGGCGCACGTCGCGTGCCTCGACGAGATCATTGCGCGCGCCATGCAGGACGCGGGCATGTCTTTTGAAGACATCGATGCCATTGCGGCGACGGCCGGACCCGGTCTGATTGGCGGTTTGCTCGTGGGCCTGGTCACGGCTAAGTCGATTGCGATGGCCCATTCCACCCCTTTTGTAGCGATTAATCATCTGGAAGCGCATGCGCTCACTGTCGGATTAACCGATCATCTGGACCCTCCCTATATTTTGCTGTTGGTCTCCGGCGGCCATACCCAGACGATCTACGTCGCTGCCTTTGGACGCTACCATCGCCTCGGTACGACGATTGACGATGCGCTTGGAGAAGCCTTCGACAAGACGGCAAAACTGCTTGGGCTGGGCTTTCCCGGAGGACCAGCCGTCGAACGCGCCGCGGCCAAGGGCGACGCGCGACGCTTCGCGTTTCCGAGACCCCTGTCCGGCCGATCCGAACCACACTTCTCTTTCGCCGGACTGAAAACGGCCGTGCGCCGGCAGGCGCAGAAGCTCGAACCGGTCGATGATCGCGCCATTGCCGACCTCTGTGCCAGTTTCGAGGCGGCTGTGTGCGACAGTGTTGCTGATCGACTGATGCGCGCCTATGCCATGGCCGATGCCGAGTTTGGCGCAAACAGAAAGCTACCTTTGGTTGCGGCAGGCGGCGTAGCACGCAACGTCCGGCTGCGCGGGGCTCTCGAGCGGGTCGCTTCGTCGCTTGCCGTCGATTTGTATGTCCCGCCGCCCGAGTTGTGCACGGATAACGGCGCGATGATTGCCTGGGCCGGCGCTGAACACTACGTTCGCGGACGAACTGATGGTTGGGATGCTACGGCCCGTGCCCGCTGGCCCCTCGATGAATCATCGCTGGCCGTTTATGGTTCGGGCA
>JBPCWB010000718.1:0-4988 GCA_051009955.1 Hyphomicrobiaceae bacterium
ATGCGTGCGCTGCGGGACGGAGCTCGAGAGTCGGGAAATGCCGCACGATTCGTGCTTCGGCAGTCGATGTTGTGCGGCCGTGCGTCTAGTGCCAGGGCAAGCTGCACTGGCTCGATTTGCGGCAGAAATTCGATATCTTCAGCGTCCTTTGCGTCTGCCAAATTCGCCCGGACCTCACCCGCGCAAGTCTCGCGCCCTGTCGCAAATTCCTCAGTCGGATCGGCAGATGGGCTGTCGGCGATACGTTCGCGGGCTGCGATTGTTGTAATGAGGTTTGCGATGATGCCGAATTGATCAATGTCGAACGCATTCTCCACAGCGATTGCCAAACCGTTGTGATAAAGGCGTATGGAGACGTCCAGAACGTCGGGATCCTGGGCAAGTTTCCCGAGGCCGCCAAGGGCGTCGGCCAATGCAAATCGCAGATCGAGTTCATCATTGAGGTGACATCCGGCAGACAGAATTTCCTGAGCAAGGAAAAGATATCGGACCGCTGCTTCAAAGTGTTCCGCAGTCTCCTCATGTTCGCCGCGCTCGATAAGGATTTCCGCCAGCAGGATTTGGATACGAGCGGCATCGGCCGGGGGCGACGCGTCCCTCGCAACATCGAGCCACAAGGAGCAGATCTCGCTCGCCTCGATCAGGGCGTTTGCGTCGCCTGATGCGTCGAACTGATCCATCAGCGTCGCGATTTCCTGTTCGATATCCAGGTCATCCTGATCATCGCCAAGGAGCGTTGGATCGAGGATTGGAGTGCTATCGTGCTGCGAGACGAACGTGGCGAAAACGGATTCGCTCTTTCGCAAGAAGCCTGCCGAGGCCAGGAGTTGCGTGTAGAGCGCTTCGAGGAAATAGAACGTAATCGAGTCGTTCAATCCGGAGCTGATCAGGGCATTGGCCGATTGCGCTTTGGCCAGAATGGCTTCACTCAGGCGACACGCCTGCGAGGATATGACGTTCGTGCCCATTTGATTCGTTGTCATTGCGACAGCGAATGAAGCGACAACCATATCGGGGTCCGGCGGATAATCCCTGATCAGTTGAGGTAACAGTTCCAGGTGGTGTTGTGCGACGTCCATTGGGATGCCCGACTTGCGCCAATCGGTCCAGATCGCTTCAGTTGTGCCAACGATAAGGTGCTGCGTTTGCGCCTCGTCACTTTCGTGAAGCAGGGCGATGAAACGTTGACTGTCCGCTGAAGAATCTACGGTCGAAGTTGCGCCGCATGCGGGGGCAAATGAGAGTGCGCCCGCACCTATCGTCCTTATGAGCGCCATTTCGAGCAAGGCCGTTGCCTCCACATGCCCAACTGTCCGCCGATTTGTGGCGGTTGGCCCTGGCTTCGACTCGGAGTTGGGCCGTGAACGAATTCGGAACATCTATTAAGTTTGACGAAAGATAACTGCGGAAGGTTCCGAATTCGTTACTTCCTCGATGATTGCACAAGGCAAGGGGCAACGATTTCAAGCCGTTGGTCCAAGTTCGCTCATCTCTTTTTTTATGGGCAGGCCGATATCGCGATGGTCATCCGTCGTACACCGGTTATAGAATGATCAGCCCAAGGCAAGCAGTCGTCTCTTATCCTTGGACTGCCTGGCTAATGATATTTCGGTGCTGCAGTTCCATTCGCTGCTGGCCAGCATTTTTCTTGCATTAAGCTTCAATGGGAGGCGACGCGCGCACAATGTCAGACCAACTCGCAACAGCTCCAGAAGGCACGACTGACACAACTTCCCCAGCGATTGCAGCTGTTATTGAGCGCATTGCACCCCGTCTCAAGGGCGGACCGGACATCATGCGGTTCGCGGAGTTAATGTTTGCAGGCGCCGACCATCAGGTCGTGGTTGGGCTGAGCGATCAGGCGGCCGCCGCACTGGTCAATAGTGCCTACGACTACCAGGGACAGAAGATTGTCCTGCAGCACGCGGTGCGCGTCCACTCGTTCGGGGAGTATGACAGTGCCGAAGGGCGGGCGGTCGTCGAGATTGTCAATGACGATATGCCGTTCCTGGTGGATAGCGTACTCGGCGAAATCCGTGGACTCGGTCACGGAGTCGATTTGGTCCTGCACCCGATCATGAAAGTCGAGCGCTCGGGCGACGGCCGTCGCCAGGAACTGCTCGGAGCGGGCGATGCAGACTGGACCGATAAGCGGCAGGAAAGTCTCATTGTTGTGGTGATCGACGCCGTGTCGGAGTCACAGGCGGATGAGCTGCAAAGGCGGCTTGATCGTGTTCTCAGCGATGTGCGGATCATCGTCAACGACTGGCGATCAATCACGGATCGCTTTCAGGAGGCGGTCGATCGGTTGGAGCAGAACCCGCCGGCGATTGATGGCGAACTGCTCGCCGAGTCGATCTCCTTCTGTCGGTGGCTGATCGATGGGCAGTTTATCTTTTTTGGCATTCGCGAGTATCGTCTCGACGGTGACACCGAAACGGGGCGATTGGTATCTGATGCCGACACTGGCCTCGGCGTGTTGCGCGATCCGGACCTTCATGTGCTCTCGACCGGCGGCAAAGAGCTGGAGCTGACGCCGGAAAGTCGGCGCTATGTTTTCACACCGGATCCATTGATCATCACGAAATCAGATATATTTTCGCGGACCCATAGGCGCGCATACATGGATTATGTGGGCCTTAAAGCGTACGACTCGAATGGCCAGCAGAATGGTGAGATCAGGGTCGTTGGGCTCTTTACGTCACAGGCCTACACTGAGCGACCGAGTCAGATTCCGTTTCTGCGCCGGAAAGAAATGACGGTCATGGAACGGTCCGGCTTTGCGCCGGGGAGTCATGACGGCAAGGCCCTCATCAGTGTCTTGGAGCACTTTCCCCGTGATGAGCTGTTTCGCATTGGCAACAAAATGCTGGTCGAGTGGACGCGCGGGATCCTTGATCTCGATCTGCGCCCGCGGGTTCGCGTCTTTGCGCGCCGCGACCGCTTCGACCGCTTCGTGTCCGCGCTCGTCTACGTGCCACGAGAGCGGTATTCGACCGGCTCACGCGAACGAATTGGTCAATTGTTGGCCGAGGCCTTCGACGGACACGTCTCAGCGTTCAATCCGTTCTTTCCAGAAGGTCCTTCGATACGCATTCACTATATCATTGGCCGCAACAAGTCCGCTTCGCGTCCCGAAATCAACGAGCCTGTTCTGGAAGCGCGCGTCACCGAATTGACGCGGGACTGGAACGATCAGCTCAAGGTTGCTTTGGCCGCGGAGAGTGCGGAGTTTGCCGGACTCTTCCAGAAATATGCGAACGCGTTTTCATCGGGCTACACCGAGACGTTCGATGTCGGCCGTGCAATTCAGGACATTGCTCGGACAGAGCGTCTCGGTAGCGACCAACCGGCAGCGATCGACTTTCAACGGGCCGGCGAGGGCGGCGCACAGCTGCGTGCTACGATCTATCGATTCGACACGCCTATTCCTTTGTCCGAGCGCGTCCCCGTGCTCGAAAACTTTGGATTCCGTTCGATTGATGAGCGTAGCTATCGGATCGTGCCCGAATTTGATGACGGCACCCGCCAGATTGCGTTGCACGATATGGTGCTCGAAGTCGAGGACGGCGGCGAAGTTGATCTCGCGAAAGAAGGCAAAAAGCTGGAAGATGGCTTTCTTGCTGTGCGCAATGATGAAGCCGACAATGATCCCTTCAATCGGTTGATCCACGCGGCGAGACTGGATTGGCGTGAGGTGGCGGTGCTGCGCGCATACGCGGCCTATCTTCGCCAGATTGGTTCACCGTACGGCATGCGTTACGTTGCCGACACGTTGGTGCACTATCCACGGCTGACCAGGGAAATCGTGAAGCTGTTTGTGTCACGGTTCGATCCGGATAACGACAAACACGTCGAATACCGGCTGGGTGTCCAAAGCGAGATACAGTCACGCGTTGAAGATGCGCTCGCCGATGTGCCCAGCCTCGATGAGGATCGCATTCTACGTCACTATCTCAATCTGATAGCAGCAACGAAGCGGACAAACTTCTATCAGCGCCGGGCCGATGGCGGCTATCCGGAAACAATCTCATTTAAATTCGCACCTCGCGAGATCGATGGCGTGCCCGAGCCACGCCCGTTCCGTGAGATCTGGGTCTATAGCCCACGCGTAGAGGGAGTGCACCTGAGGTTTGGGCCGATTGCGCGCGGTGGCCTGAGGTGGTCCGACCGGGCGCAGGACTTCCGGACTGAAGTGCTGGGGCTTTGCAAGGCGCAGCAAGTGAAGAATACCGTCATCGTACCGGACGGTTCGAAGGGCGGATTTCTGCCGAAACGTCTGCCGCGCAGCGGCGATCGCGATGCCTTCATGGCTGAAGGTGTAGCCGCCTACAAGACCTTCATCTCGTCGCTCATCGCGATCACCGACAATATTGTCGATGGTCAGATCGTGCCGCCGGAACGCGTCGTTCGATACGAAGACGATGATCCTTACCTCGTTGTCGCCGCCGACAAAGGGACGGCAACCTTTTCCGACTATGCCAACGAGATCTCGCAACAGCACGGCTTTTGGCTGGGTGACGCCTTTGCGTCTGGCGGTTCCGCCGGCTATGACCACAAGAAGATGGGCATCACCGCCCGCGGCGGTTGGGAATCGGTCAAGCGCCACTTCCGCGAGATGGATATCGACATCCAGACGACACCATTTACGGCCGTTGGCGTGGGCGACATGTCCGGCGATGTCTTCGGCAACGGTATGCTGCTGTCGCCGGCAACGAAGCTTGTTGCAGCGTTCGATCACCGCGACATCTTTGTGGATCCCAATCCCGACCCCGGACCGTCGTTCGCCGAACGCCAGCGTCTCTTCGATATGGGTCGATCGAGCTGGCAGGACTACGACACGTCGAAGCTATCTGCCGGCGGCGGCATCTTCTCGCGCAGCGCCAAGTCGATCCCTGTATCGGAGCAAATGCGATCGATGCTTGGCATCGAGGACGGTGAGACGACGCCCAACGCCCTGATGAAAGCCATCCTGAAGTCCAAGGCGG
>JBPCWB010000719.1:0-3231 GCA_051009955.1 Hyphomicrobiaceae bacterium
TGGCCTTGTTGCTGACCTTGGCCCTGGCGTTGGCCACGCTGCTGCCCTTGACCTTGTTGACCTTGGCGCTGCGCACCGAAGGTATCGTCCATCAGTTGCTGCTGGCGGCCGATGAGATTGCCGAAACGGTCCATCATCTGCATCATTTGCCGGCCCTGGCCCTGCTGGCCCTGACCTGGCCGGCGCACCATCCGGCCGGACTGCAACCGATCAAGCAGATCGCGTAGCTGGCTCAGCATTTCCTGCGCCGACTGTCGCGAGCCTTGCCGCATCATCTGCTCCAGATTGTCGAGCATGCGCTGCAGATCCTGGCTGCTCATCATCTGGTTGGGATCCATATTGTTCGGCATGTTCTGCGGCGGCATCCGCTCAGCCTGACGGGCAAGCTGATTGAGAAACTGCGCCAAGGCCTGCCGCAGCTGGCGCATCAATTCCTGGATTTCCTTCTGCGATGCACCGCGTTCAATGGCCTTCGACAGCTTTTCCTGGATCTCGCGCAACCGCCGTTCGGCTTCCGACAGGCCGCCACCGTTCTCGATGCGCAGCGCAATGTGCCACATCTGCTCCACCGCGCTCGAAATCGAGCGCCGGCCGGCATCGTTCCTGAGGCGGTACCGGACACTCCTGAGGCCGAGATAGACCGCCTTGTCCTTGATCAAATCGTCTGGCGCAAAGGTCAGCGCATCGAGCGCACGCACGACGAGATTGCGATATCGCGGATCGAACACGAGACGACGGCGCTGCTCAAGGACGGCCTTGGCCAGAGGATTGAAGAACAGACGCTCCGGCAGCACCATGTCCTTGGGCTTGCTCTTGCCGACATGACCGGCATGATCACGCGCCACCAACGTCATGCGCACCGGCATTCCCGCCCAGGGGTGGGATCCCAGTTCGTGGAAACTCCAAGTCTCCGGTTTTTTTGCATTGGGCGGTGGCACGCGCAACGTGATGCGCGGCGGCCGCTCCAGCGGCGGTCGGGGACCTTTCAACTCCTCCGGACGCGCCCAACTCGTCTTCGGATCACCCGGGTCGAGCGGCAGCCGTTCCAGTCTCGCTTCCGCGCTGGCGATGCCGTAGTCGTCCTCGATCCTGTAGTAGAGCTTCATCGCGCCACGGCGCGTTTTTTCGAGATCCTTCGCGAAGGCGATTGTCGGCGTCTGGTCCGCAATCATCTTGAACTGCCATCGCGCCAGTTCCGCACCGTTGGCGAGGACGCGGGCACCGGCCGTGCCAAGTTCCAGTCGTCCCTTCACCTGATTGATCGTCGCCTCGCGATCGGCGTCCTCCTCGCTGACCGGCTTGCCAATCGTCTGGCCGGCACGATCGAGGTATTCCAACGTCAGGTCGATTTCACCCTTGCCGCCGATGCGAACGACGATCGCGCTCTTCTCCGGCACCTCGATCGGTGCGGCCGGAGCGTCCGACGTCAGTTTCAACGTCGACGAACCGTCCGCAACGAGAATTGGCGGTCGTCGCGTATAAGGCGGCGGTGTCACCCATGCATCCAGACGCAGGCCGACGATCTGGCTGGCCGAGGCCATACGGAATGCACCGAGAAGCCGATCCCGCGACGCGTCGCCCACGAGTCCCAATCCGGCAACCACGGCAAGCATGAGAACAGCGCGCAGCCCGACGTGATCAAACTTGTCGGTGCGCGGAACCGGTGTTGCCACATGCAGCTTGTCCAGCTTCGCGCGCAAGCGCTCACGGTGGGCCTTCCAGATCTCCGCAGTCGCACCATCCGGCGGCGCGCTCGACAACGTGTCATCATAAGTCGATGCCGGTCGGTGCGGTACGCCTGAGCGCAGTTCCAGCCGATGAATGGCCTCGTCACGCGTCGGCCATTTTGCCGCGAGCGCGAAGACGACCGCGACGCACAGCGCGACGCCAAATGCGCCCAGCGCACTCAGATGCGCCGTCTCGGACAGCAGCGGCCAGACGCCGAAAAGCGAGATCAGGACAAACAGCCCGACAAGGCCCAGGAGCACCCACAGGCGCGGCCACAGGCGCTCGAAATAGAGCGCCCAGCGACTGCGCGCGATCTTGCGCTGAAATTTGCGTTCTTCCGGTGTCAATCGCCGCGCGGACTTTGCCATGTAATCGGCCTGGGTTCATGCCCCCTAAAAGACCTAACTCGACGGTTCCGAACGACCAAACTGCCATATTCGGCGACGTCGGCCAGATCCTGCGGCAAGTCGAGACTGTGCAGCCGCGGACCCATGCTCAGAGGGGCGCGTTAATCCTGGGTGCAACGTTGCACAGCAAATCGCGGCGGTACAGGGGCAAGTTCGTCCGCTGACCGTTAACTTTCGCCAATCCAGTCTGGTATCCGGTCTAATCCAATCAATTCTTCGTAAGTCTGGCGCGGACGAATGACAGCGTGACGGTCGCCATTAACGAGAACTTCCGGCACCAATAGCCTGGAGTTGTAGGTCGACGACATCACCGCGCCATAGGCCCCTGCCGCCATCAGTGCGATCAAATCGCCGCTCGCCAAGGGCGGCAAAGCTCTCTGCAGAGCCAGATAATCGCCTGTTTCGCACACGGGTCCGACCAGATCCTGCTCGATATTGGGCTGCGATCTGAGGCCCTCGTCGATCGGCCAGACTTCGTGCTCTGCATCGTAAAGTGTCGGCCTGATCAGGTCGTTCATCGCTGCGTCGACAATTGTGAATCTTTTCGCGCCAGTGTCCTTCACGTAAATCACGCGGGAGACCAGAACGCCGGCATTCGCCGTGATCATACGGCCCGGCTCAAGGACAAGCTTGAGTTTCAGATCACCCAGACTATCGCGGACAGCTGCTGCATAGTCCGACGGCGACGGTGGCGTGACATTCGACGAGGCATATGGAACGCCAAGGCCACCCCCGAGATCGAGGTGCGATAAGTCGTGTCCGCGCGCCTTGAGATCCAGGGCAAGCTCTCGCATCAGGCGGAATGCCTGTCGGAACGGGGCCAGGTCGGTGATCTGACTGCCAATGTGCATGTGAACGCCGCTCACGGCGATGCCAGGCAGACGCGCAGCCAGATCGTAGAGCTGAGCAGCCTGTAGAAATGGAACGCCAAACTTGTTCTCGGCTTTGCCCGTCGAGATCTTGGCGTGGGTCTTGGCGTCGACGTCTGGATTGACCCGGATTGCGATGTTGGCCGTGCCGCCGAGTTCCGTCGCGACGTCGCTCAAAGCCTCCAGTTCGGCCTGACTTTCGACATTGAATCCATAGATATTCTCAT
>JBPCWB010000720.1:0-10030 GCA_051009955.1 Hyphomicrobiaceae bacterium
CCCGGCCAGATCGAATAGTGTCGCATGTTCGCCTTGATCTCAGCGATAAATGTGTCGAGGATTTCTTCGGGCTTTGTCGTCCATTCATTCATGATCTGGCGCGGCGCACCAGCCGCCATGACGGTCACGGCAGACAGCCCTTCCGGAATACCGCGCTCGTCAGACACTGCCGGCCAAGGTGAATTGGCCTCGTCCTCGGCAATACAGTAGCTGAATTTGCCGGGATGCCCGAGCGTGGAGCGATCGATGGCGCCGGGCCGAACGTCAAGCAGGTTGCATAGCGTCAGCCGGATCGCGCGGCCGATGACCGTCGACGCTCGATCGCTGGATGCCAGAACGTTAAACGTCCCGTCCATGCCAAGCTCATCACGGATCGCTCCATTGACGACGATTAGAACGGCACAGCCCCCCGTGCTGGCCGTTGCACCATGCATCAGGAATGGCTCCTGCAGCATCGCCGTAATGGCCGTGACAACGACAGGAAAATGCATCGGCAGACAACCCGCCATGACGGCGTTGATAGCGAGCTTTTCTGCTGTGATCGGTCGTTCGCGAACCGGCTCGACGCCGATCAACTGCTCCGGCGTCATAGCCACCCAGTCTAGGCACTCCCGAACGGCCGGCTCGGTCGGAGGGACGATAGGCAGTCCGTCCGTCCAATTGCGGCTATGGAAGAACTCCTGCGCGGCCGCCATGTCTTCGGCGGTGTAACGCTTTGCTGTCAGAGTTGCCGTCTCCATCTGGGGAACCTCTATGGTTGCTCGTCAGAAAACTGTGTCACAACTGCGGGCCTCGTGCCAGAGCTACGATTTGTCCGGTGGACGGATGCGGGCACCGCTCAGTTGCTCGTAGGTCAGTGCGACAGTGCTCATGTCGGCATCGTGACCGTGGGTATCGATCGTGCGCTGGAGCAATTGCCGCGCCAGAGTTCCGAGCGGCATCTCGAGCTCGTGCGCCGCAGCGATGTCAAGTGCGACACCGCTGTCCTTCTTCATCAGGCCAGTCGTGAAGCCCTGCACCATTTTTCCCGACAAGATATTGTCTGGCAGCGTAATTTCAGTGGCGTAGTTGCGCCCTGAACTCTTCTGCACGATGTCGACCGCGCGATCGGGCGCCACGCCATCCTTCACGAGCATGGTAATCACCTCGAACGTCGCCATCCGGCAGATCAGGTTGAGAAGATTGTTGCCAGCCTTGATGGCGTGCCCCGCCCCCACGCTTCCTGCATGGACGACATTGATACTGATCAGATCAAGGATTTCTTTGACGCGTAGAAATTGCGCCTCTGAACCACCAACCATGATTGCGATCGTGCCTTCGCGGGCGCCACGGGGGCCACCGCTGACCGGCGCATCAATCAGTTCGATACCACGACTGGCGAGTTCACCGGCCATTTCGCGCGTCGCATTCGGGTCGCCCGTCGTCATATCGGCAACCAGCGTGCCCGGCGGCGCGGTGGCGAGCCCGTCTTGCGAAAAGACCACTTCATGAACGTCTCGCGAAGACGGCAGGCACGTTAGAACGATGTCGCTGCCGGCGGCCACGTCCTGTGGACTGGTCGCGGCCCTGGCGCCTTGGGCAGTAAATGCAGCAACCCTGTCCTCGGATAAGTCGAAAACTGTGAGAACAACGCGATCCACCAATCGTTGGGCCAGCGGACCGCCCATGTTGCCCAGTCCGATGAATCCAACTCGCGATTGCTTGTCCGTGTTCATTGATTTCCTCCCGCCCGTCATCTTGCAAGACTGTGTCAGAGGGCTAGTGTGGGTTTTCCCGGCAAGCGGCTGCGCCCCCACCGACCATCACAACCTCTGACGCAATAGAGCATCAACCCATGGCATCCTCAAACCCGCTGTTCAATGCCAACAAGATGAAGCTCGGCGTCATGGCGTTCAACTGTAGTCATGGCTCGACGGTCACGACCGCCGAGCACGCATGGCCGATGCGCTGGAGTGACAATGTCGAGCTGGCGCAATTGGCTGATGCCTCAGGCATGGAGGTGCTTCTACCGGTCGGGCGCTGGAAGGGATACGGCGGAGCGACCAACTTCAACAACCGGACGTTCGAGACGTTCACCTGGGCCGCCGGAATCGCAGCAAAGACAGAACACTGCGCGGTCATCGCCACCGCGCATGCGCCACTGGTTCATCCGGTGACGGCAGCGAAACAAGCGGCCACCATTGATCACATCTCGAACGGTCGGTTCGCGCTCAATGTCGTCTGCGGTTGGTTTCGCAATGAGTTCGAGATGTTTGGCGCAGAGTGGCGCGATCATGACCGACGGTACGAGTATGCAGCGGAGTGGCTGCAATTCATCCGCCGTCTCTGGTCGGAGGAGGCGGAGTTTAACTTCAACGGTCAGTTCTTCCAGGGCCGCGCACTCTGGAGTGAGCCGAAGCCCGTGCAAGGCGATGCGCTGCCCGTCATGAACGCGGGCAGTTCGGACATCGGACAGCGCTTTTCGGCCCAGCATTGCGACATGAACTTTGCCATGTTGCGCCAAAAGAGCATCGATACCGACAGCGCTCAGATTGCGCGGCTGAAGCGTTTGGCCGAGGAGGCTGGCCGACGCTCGCAGTGCTGGATCCACGTGTATGTCGTCTGCCGTCCGACCGAGCGGGAAGCCCAGGATTATCTCAATCACTACGTCATCGAGCAGGGTGATGATGTTGCCGTGTCCAATATGCTTTCGATCTTTGGCATGCAGTCGGAGACCTTGGAGCCAGATGTGCTTGATGCCTTTCGCTTTCATTTCAAAGCAGGGCACGGCGGCTATCCGTTGGTGGGAACGCCAGAGCAGATTGTCGAGAAGATCGACGTCTTGTCGCGCATGGGTGTCGATGGCATGCTGATCTCCTGGGTCGACTACCTCACTGAATGCCGACAGTGGATCAGCGACGTGATCCCGCTGATGGAGCAGGCCGGTTTACGGCAGCCCTTCGCTCACATCGACTGAACTCGCAATTCGATTGTCACCCTTGACTTGGAACCATCCGTCGCCTTGCTGGCCGCCAAGGCGCCGCCTATACCTAATGTCAAAACAACCTGTTGCTGCGTGGACTCAAACCGCGGCCAAACATCAAATCAGAGAGACGATTCATGGGCACGAACGCGGACTATCAGGGCCGAATTGAAGATGACCGGTTCATCACCGGTCAGGGCCGGTACGTGGCAGACCTCGCCATTCCGAACCTTACGCATGCTTACGTCGTTCGATCTCCGTTTGCGCACGCAACACTCAACGCGGTGGATACGACGGCCTCAAAGGACAGTCCGGGTGTTCTCGCGGTCTACACCGCCGCCGATCTCGCTGCCGATGGCATCGGCGACCAACCGAGCAAGATTGCGCCGCGCCGCCCCAACGGAGACGAGGCTTTTCCAGCGGGACGGCGCGTTCTGGCGCGCGACGCCGTCCGGCATCTCGGTGAGCCTGTCGCCCTGGTGATCGCCGAGACCCGCGCCGCAGCCGTCAACGCCGGTGAACTCGTCGAGATCAATGCAGACGAGCATGACGTCGTGACAAACGCCCGCCTGGCACAGGAGCCGGAGGCGCAGCTGGTGTGGCCGGCGGTGGCGAACAACGTCGCGTACGTGTGGAGCAAGGGTGATTTCGTGGCTGTTGATGCCGCACTCCAATCGGCCACCCACGTGACGCGTTTGAACACCCATGTCACACGCGTCATGACCAACTCGATGGAACCGCGCGGCGTGCTGGCCTACGTGGCGGATGATGGCCGGCTGACCGTCCACCCATCCAGCCAGAACCCCTATGCAATGCGAACGGGTCTCGCTGCTATGTTGGGATTGCCGGTCGATCAGCTGCGTGTCATTGGCGGCGATGTCGGCGGCTCATTCGGGATGAAAAGCGGTGTTTATCCCGAAGACATTCTGGTCAGCTGGGCAACGCGCAAACTTGGCCGGCCGGTGCGCTGGATTGCCGATCGCACGGAGGGCTTCCTGGCCGATGAACACGGCCGCGACGTTCAGCTCGACATCGAACTCGGGCTCGACGCCGATCACAATTTCACCGCCCTCAGAGTGACGTGCCACGTCAATATCGGTGCCTATCTTTCAGGACGGTCATTGTTCATGATTGGCAATTTCGGCGGCATTGCCGGTGTCTATCGCATTGGCCAAATTTGTGGAGAAGTGCGCGGTGTCCACACACATACGCAAGTGACCTCACCCTATCGTGGTGCAGGACGCCCGGAAGCAACATTCGCCATCGAACGCGTCATTGATTTGGCGGCCCGCGAAGTCGGTGTTGATCCCTTCGAACTTCGGCGCCGCAACGTGATACCGCCGGAGGCCATGCCTTACGACACCGGCTTCACCTTCCTCTACGACTGCGGTGAATTCGATGAGAATATGACGACTGCGGCCAGAATGATCGATCGCGACGGCTTTGAGACGCGGCGCTCCGAAGCCCGCGGGCGTGGCAAGTATCGTGGCCTCGGCATGTCCAACCCCATCGAGGTCGCCGGCGGACCGTTTGTTAAACCGGGCAAAGACAACTCCCGGCTACACGTGAGCCCCAATGGCAAGGTGACCTTGTACTCAGGCATCATGTCCGTCGGACAGGGCACGGAGACGGCGTTTTCGCATCTCGTTGCCGAGCGTCTCGGCATTTCTGTCGATGACGTCGTCTACAGGCAGGGCGATACCGACATGCTCGAGTCTGGCCGCGGCAATGGCGGCTCGAGCGCCACTCCGGTGGGCGCCTCGTCCGTCTCCGTGACAATCGATAATCTCATCGACGTCGTGAGACCGCTGGCCGCCGAAATGCTACAGACGGCGCGATCAGGCGTCGAATTCTCGAATGGTGAATTTCGCACCGCTGGCACCGCGAGCTCGGTTCGGTTTGGCGAAGTTGCGCGATATGCCGGCGAAAAGAACCCGCAGGGCCTGGAGGCTGAAGGTGAGTTCGACCCGCCCGGTGTGACCTTTCCGAATGGCTGTCACATGTGCGAAGTCGAGATCGATCCTGACACAGGTTCCATCGACATCGTCAACTACTGCGTCTGTGAGGATATCGGAACGGTTCTCAATCCGACGTTGGCGCAGGGTCAAATGCATGGCGGCATTGTACAGGGTGCGGGCCAGGCCCTGCTCGAACGGGCCGTTCACGATCCGGATTCGGGGCAATTGCTGAGCGGGTCCTTCATGGATTACACCATGCCGCGCGCCGACGATTTTTCCGGCTTCACATTTGCCACGCGAGCCGTGCCCACAATGGTCAATCCAGTTGGCGCAAAGGGCATCGGAGAGGCCGGCACTGTCGGATCGATTGCGGCGACAATTAACGCTGTCTGCGATGCACTATCGCCATTGGGCATCAACCACATTGAGATGCCGGCCACGCCGGATAGGATTTGGACCGCCATCCAGGAGGCCAAGGGGCATCGGTAATATCCCTTGATCGATTAGTGCCGTGTGGAGAGAGCAATGAAGCCATGAACAGACCGCCAGCAGCCGGTGTATTGCTTGCGCTCATTTTGGCGTTTTTGCAATCGATCGCCCTGAGCAGCATCGCGCTTGGACAGGCTGCGCATCCGGACGAAATGCAACGCGAGGAAAAGCTTCGCGGAGAGGCAAAGGAAGCGCTGAAGACGCTGTCCAACCTCATCGCCAGCCGCGCCGAGCGCGTCAGCGTCCTGGCAAAGCTGCGCAATGACCTCAAACAAGCCAAAGATCCGACGATCAAGAAGGAACTTGAGGAAGAGATCAAAACCGAAAACCAGAAACTGGAGCAGGTCGACGCGCAAATGTCGGCTCTGACTACCGGCATCAACGAGTCCGAAATCAAAGACGATACGAACAAGGAATTTGAACTGCAGAACGAGCTGGAGAGTCTCATTCAGCCCTTTGTCCGGATGATGAAGGACGCGACCGAGAACGCACGCCAGATTGAAAGCCTCAAGCGAACATTGGCGACCGCAGAAAAGCGGCGAGGTCTCGCCGAGCGCGCGATCGAACGACTCGAACTGCTGGCATCTGAGGCCGAGACGAAGGGCAGCGACGAAGCGAAGGGCGCGACCCGCATCCACTTGTCAAAGCTCGTGAAGGAATGGCAGGGCCGTCGGAAAGAAGCCAAGAACCTCGAAGACACAGCCGAGCAGCAACTCAAGGTCCGGATGGATGAACAGGCCCGATCGAGCGGCGGCCTCGGCACCTATGCGACGCAGTTCTTCCGCAATCGCGGTCTTAATCTGCTGTTGGCGATCTCTGCCTTCGGTGGCGTCTTCATCGTGATGGGTCTGATTGCGCGGATCGCCGGCTGGGTGCAAGCAAGACAGGGCATTCCGCGCAGTTTTGCGACCCGGCTGGCCAGCCTGTTGTTCCAGGTTGCAACCGGAATCGCGGCATTCCTGGCGATGCTGGCCGTCTTCAACATCATGAACGACTGGCTGCTGCTTGGGATCGCCTCGATCTTTGCGTTGGCCGTGGCCTGGGTTGGCCTGAAAATGCTGCCCGGGATTGCCGAGCAAATCACGCTGCTCTTGAATTTGGGTGCGGTCCAGGAAGGCGAGCGCCTGATGTTTGCCGGCGTGCCGTGGCGCGTGCGACGCCTCGATTTTTATACCGATCTTGAAAACCCAGCGTTGGACGGCGGTACTTTTACACTGCCGGTGCGCGAGCTGGTCGGCCTGCATTCGCGGCCTTCAGCACGCGACGAAGCCTGGTTCCCGACCCGAAAGGACGACTGGGTACAACTGAAGGACTGCACGATCGGCCATGTCCTCAGCCAGACGCCCGAGTTAGTGCAGATTGAAGAGATTGGTGGCTCCATCGTGACCTTCGAGACAAAAGCCTTCGTGGCGGAAGCGCCACGCAATCTCTCCACGGGTTTCCGCATTCGAACGGAATTCGGTCTTGATTACCGTCATCAGGACGACGCGACGAATAACATCCCGAACAAGTTGGCAGCTGACGTCGAAGACGGTCTGATTGATCTACTTGGCAATGATGCCGTCGCAGCCGTCGACGTCGATCTGCGCAGCGCCGGTGACTCAGCCATCATCTTCGAAGTGGAGGCCTGCATTCGCGGCCGCTACGCATCGCGCTACGAAGACGTCGAGCGGGAAATTCCGCGATTGCTCGTCGACGCGTGCAACCGCAACAACTGGGTTATCCCGTTCCCGCAGATCGTTATGCACCGGGCCGCGGATTAGAGCCTGATCACTTGAGATGGGCTCTTGTGTGCGACGGCCGCGGATGCTGGCGCAGTCCGTTACGTCGGCCGCTCGGTCACCGATTGTTGCGCGAAAAAAGACGTCTTCGGATACTGCGGTCGCTCTATCTCGTAGGCTTCGCTGCGAATCAATCCGTGATCCCGACCACGCACGAAGTGTCCATGGTGCTCGGTTGGAACCGGGTTGGGTGTCAGCGGCACAGCATCGCCCGCCGAGTAGACGCAAATAAACAGAGTCCGTGGCTGATCCGACCTGTTCGGCGCCGAGCCATGCGCCAGTCGCGTATGCATCAAACAAACGGAGCCAGCCGGACCCTGACACTGAACGGACCTGGCTTGCATATCCTCTTCGACGTCAGCGGCGACGGCGCCGGTAAATTGCCCGTCGTGCCAGATCGAATGCAGATCGCCACGGTGCGAGCCCGGCAGGACCTCCAATGGGCCATTATCGCGTGTCACATCGTCGATCATCAAGAGCGCCGTCACGACGTCACTATTGGTATGCGGCGTGAACAGGAAGTCTTGGTGCCATTTGACCTCCGTGGCGCTGCCAGGGAGCTTGGAATTGATTTTTGTGTGATGCAGTTTGACATCGGGCCCAATGAGGTCGGCGACCATGTCAGTCATCCGGCTGTCGGCCATTGCCTGATGATAGGCGTCCGAAATATCCGTCGGCGCCTGCACGCGGCGCAGGGCCGGCTGCTCAGCCGAGTGGCCCGGCTGCACGTCGAAGCGAATCCGGCCGTCGATGCAGGCGCCATAGGGCTCACCATGCTGTCGACTTTTTTCAACCCAACCCGCGAAGTCGTTCTGCAACCGAGCCAGAAGCTCGGCAGACACGGCGTTTTCGACGGTAAGAACACCATCCTTCCAGAATTGATCGATCTGGGCTTGTTCGAGAATTATCGGCATCGGTTCCAACCGTTGTCTCTTAGTGTGGTTTGGGTGCGACTATTGCAGGGCATGATCCACATCCATCGCCTTGAGATCGAGGCTCGATGCCACCGCCGGATGCGTCACGTGACCGGCATGGACATTGAGACCATTGCGCAGGTGCGGATCGTCGATCAATGCTTTGCGCCAGCCCTTGTCGGCAATGGCAAGCACGAACGGCAACGTAGCATTGTTTAGAGCACGCGCCGACGTCCGCGGCACGGCGCCCGGCATATTGGTGACACAGTAGTGAACGACATCATCGACGACATAGGTCGGATCATCATGGTTCGTCGGGCGCGAGGTCTCAAAACACCCGCCCTGATCGATCGCCACATCCACCACGACGGAGCCAGATTTCATCTTTTTGACGAGGTCAGCCGACACCAGCTTCGGTGCAGCGGCACCCGGCACCAGCACGCCGCCAATCACGAGGTCGGCTTCGATGCAATGGCGTTCAATCGCGTCGCGGGTCGAGAAGACTGTATTGAGAGGCCGGTCGAACTGCCGCCAGAGCCGACGCAGGGCATCGACGTCGCGGTCCAAAACCCAAACATCCGCACCCATTCCGAGGGCGATGTGAACGGCATGAGTTCCGACGACACCGCCACCGATCACGACGACTTTTCCAGGATCCACACCCGGCACGCCGCCGAGCAGAATGCCAAGCCCGCCGTGGGCCTTTTCGAGATGATAGGCGCCTGCCTGTATCGACATTCTGCCTGCAACTTCTGACATCGGAGCGAGCAATGGCAATCCACCGGTCGGAGACGTGACCGTTTCGTAGGCGATGCACGTTGCGCCGCTGTCGATCAGGTCAGTGGTTTGGTCGAGATCGGCGGCCAGGTGCAGATAGGTAAATAGTATCTGGTCCTTGCGCAGCATCTTGCGTTCGTCTGCCAACGGCTCTTTCACCTTGACGATCATGTCCGCCGCGTCGAACACGTCGCGCGCACTCGGCAGGATCCTGGCGCCGACAGCCTCATAGTGCGCGTCGGTCATGCCTATTCCGGCCGCAGCCTGGCTTTCGATGACCACTTCGTGGCCGAGCGCGACGAGTTCGCGAACGTTGGCCGGGATCAACCCGACGCGGTATTCACTGACTTTGACTTCCTTTGGGACGCCGATGAGCATGCTGCCTCCAATTCCCGCTGATGAGGGCCTGATAGCACATGTGGTGCGGCTGAACCCACAGCAAAGGTCCAGCTAACGCCAGGGCACGCACAATCTCCGCTTCACACAACGATAGTCACATCGCAGCGGCCACCGCAACGGTTTGTCGAGAGAATAGTTTTTCCAACTGTGACCTAGGGAACAGTCGGCTGCTGCATCGGCACCTATTGTGCCGCTCAACAAAACGCCAACAACAAACATGCCCTCACGGAGACAATGGACGATGACCAGAACAACAGCGATTTTGACCGCCGTAGTCGCAGCCACCGTCGTTGCGCCGATCGTTTTCAGTACAAATGCCGACGCCAAGAAAAGGGGCAGCTACCGCTACGAGGAAACCTTTCAAACGCGCGACCGTCAGGAAGGCTACGAAGGATTTGTCGGCATCGGTAGGTACAGCGCCTACTGCAGCTTTTATCGCGTGCCAAAGCGCAGCTGCAATGACCCCGACAACGGCAAGAGGCGATGCAAGGTCGTCGGATGGATTCTGCACCAGAGTTGCTACTGATCCAGCGATCCGAATTCCGTGCCAAACAGTATATGGCCTGGCATCCGAAGCGCCGGGCCTAAGCCATGTGTGATCCACAACCGCACCAGCGAGAACGGTGCGCGCTGTTGCGATATCTGCTAAATTCGCGCGGTCGATTGGGTGCGATCATCGGAACCGGCACACGTGGAATGGGCAGACGACATCGGCGAACAAGCAGATGAGGGAGGCGGAACTTTATGCCG
>JBPCWB010000721.1:0-14991 GCA_051009955.1 Hyphomicrobiaceae bacterium
TGTGCTGTGCATCTGCGAAAACCGGCCACCTCCCTATGCCGCACAAATTTGCTATAGCGTTTCTCCCTATCCCCACCCGAGAGGCATTTATCCCCGTCATGGCGCCACCGATTTTGACGCTCAGAAACATCGAACTGACGTTCGGCGGCACACCGCTGATGACTGGAATAGACTTTCAGCTCGGCAAAGGTGACCGCATTGGTCTGGTCGGCCGCAACGGCTCGGGCAAGTCGACGCTGCTGCGGATCATCGCAGGGACCGTGATCCCGGACAAAGGTGAGCGCTTCATGCAGCCGGGATTGCGTGTCGCCTACCTGGCGCAGGAACCCGATCTTGGCGGCTACCCTACGCTACTTTCCTACGCCGAAAGTGGATTCGATGGGGGTGAGGATCCCTATCGCGCGCGCTTCTTGCTCAATGAGTTGGGGCTCACCGGAGACGAGCTTCCAACCACCGTGTCCGGCGGAGAAAGCCGGCGGGCGGCGATCGCGCGGGCGCTTGCGCCGGAGCCGGACGTGTTGCTGCTTGACGAGCCCACAAACCACCTCGATCTGCCAGCCATCGAATGGCTCGAACATGAACTGGCCGCCAGCCGGGCAGCAATCGTGCTCATCAGCCACGATCGACGGTTTCTGGAGAACCTAACGCGTTCGACGACATGGATCGATCGCGGGCGCACGCGCACTCTGAACAAGGGATTTGCGGCGTTTGAGGCTTGGCGGGACGACATTCTAGGGCGGGAGGAAGTGGAGCGCCATAAACTGGACCGTCGCATCGCGCGCGAACAGCATTGGATGCATGGCGGCGTCACAGCGCGGCGCAAACGCAATGTGCGGCGGGTCGATGAACTCGCCGAAATGCGCCGTGAGCGCCGCGATGCGCGGCGGCAGATCGGCAACGTCGCGATGGCGGCATCAGAGGCGCAGGCGTCAGGCCGCCTTGTGGTTGAAGCGCGTGGGATCAGTAAGGCTTTCGGCGATAACGTCGTCGTCACCGACTTTTCGACGCGCATTGCGCGTGGTGACCGCGTGGGATTGGTGGGAGCCAATGGTGCCGGCAAAACGACACTGCTCAAGATGCTAATCGGCGAACTGGTATCCGATAGTGGGTCCGTTCGACTCGGCAGCAATCTTGAAGTCGTTACGCTCGATCAGAATCGCGAGGCGCTCAATCCCGACGATACGCTAGCGCAAACCTTGACAGGTGGGCGTGGTGATACTGTCACCATCAACGGGCGTGCGCGGCATGTTGCGAGTTATATGAAAGACTTTCTATTCCTGCCGGAGCAAGCGGGCAGCCCTTTGCGTGTCCTGTCGGGTGGAGAGCGCGCCCGCGTTCTGCTGGCCCGGGCGCTCGCCAAACCCTCGAATGTGCTGGTTCTCGACGAACCTACGAACGACCTCGATCTTGAGACTCTGGATCTCTTGCAGGAGTTGGTCAGCGACTATGCCGGCACGGTTTTGCTGGTGAGCCACGATCGCGATTTTCTGGATCGCACGGTCACCAGCATCATCATGGCGGACGGAGACGGCCGCTGGATTGAATATGCCGGCGGCTACAGCGATATGCTCGCACAGCGTGGCGCAGGCGTCGAAGCGCGTCGATCCCATGTTTCGGTTCAGGAAGGTGCCGGACAAGCCGTTCCCTCGAAAGCTTCCGGTCAGGCTGAACCGCCAAAGAAGCAGCCGCGAAAACTTTCGTTCAAGGATCAGCATGCCCTTGCAAGGCTGCCGGCAGACATCGATGCCCTGACGGCCGAAATCCAGGAGCTGGAGCAGGAACTTTCGGATCCGCGCCTGTTTGCTACAGCGCCGGACCGTTATGCGCAGGTCTCAGGGCGTCTTTCGGTTGCGCAAGAGCGTCTCCAGGAGGCTGAAGAGCTTTGGTTGGAACTGGAGATGAAGCGCGAGGAGCTTGAGAGTTAGTCACAGTGTCCGAAGCCATGTGGGCATCTTGGTGTCGCGCGAACGCAGGTGGTTCATCGAAGTTAGGCCATTGATCAGTAGGCGGATTGAACCGCCGGCCGTCGTCCTTGAAGTGATGTTGCAGGGCACCATATCTTACAGTGTGAGACCGGCGGTGCCGATACGGGCCGTTTCATCAACAAAGTGCTGATGTCAAACGGTCTTAAGGGTCGCTTACTAAAGGACTTTTGGGGATTATGAAGCGGATGTCGATGCTGTCCAGCCCTCTTTTGCTAGGCTTCGAGGAAATCGAACGTTTAGTGGATCGTGTCGGCAAAGGCGGAGGGGACGGGTATCCACCGTACAATATTGAGCGGTTGCCAAGATCGGATAGCGCGCCGGAACGGCTGCGCATCACATTGGCTGTTGCAGGTTTCACACAGGATCAATTAGAGATCACTGTCGAGGACAGTCAGTTGGTCGTGCGCGGACAGCAGGAAAACGACGAAGATCGCGCCTACCTCTACCGTGGTATTGCGACGCGCAAGTTCCAGCGAACCTTTGTTCTTGCAGAAGGAATCGAAGTGAGTTCCGCCGATCTTCACAATGGCTTGCTTTTGATTGATCTTGTCAGACTGGAGCCGGAACGCCACGTCAGACGTATCGAAATAGGCGCAGGTTAAGTAAATTCGGACGTAGCCGATGGTATATTAGTCCGAATCGGCCGACCATGGGCGGCAGAGTGACGATGGTTTGTGTCATGCCGCGTGACTTCGTGTATTGACCTGGTTGGCTTTAGGACAGAAGGAGTAGCGTCATGACGGAAACCCGACGCAACGACAAGTCTGCCGACGAGATGCATACTTCCCAAGTTCCGATCATGAGCGATCGCGAATTTGCCGAACTCGGCGAGGGCGAATGGGCATACATCAAATCGCTGACCTCCGAGGAGGCGCAGGAAGCCTATCCAACCATTGAGGAGTTGCCGCAGGGCATTCACATTTATGCTTTGCATGCCGCCGATGGCTCGCCGATCGCACTGACGGACGACAAGGGCGTCGCGATCGAACAGGCGATGGGCGATGAGCTGGAGATCGCGTCACTACATTAAAGCCTAGGCCTTACTCGATCTCCTGGCCACTTCATGAATGCAAGGGCGCGCCCTAGGACACGCCCTTTTTGTTTGCCTTGATCTGGTCTCCCGCGGCCGAACGCCGGGGCGCCTAACCACGGTAGTGTGAGTACTGTCCATGCGTGCGAAAACGTTCAAGGTAGCTTGGTACGATGACGCCGGTGGCCTGCGGATGATCGATGCCCAGCCCCTGCAGTGTATGACCGTGCGTTTTGGCAGATTCACTGACCACGTTGTCGGAGCGTAGCATACGCACCTGATCGACGGTCAGAGGGCGTAGTGCATTGGGCAGCGGTGCAGTCAGCGCCGCCATCAATGTCGCCATGAAGAAGGGAACCGGCAAATAGGTCGGGTTACGCCCTGTCCACTCTTTCACGTCGTCAAGTACATTCCGGAAACTCTTGATCTCCGGACCGCCAAGCTCGTAGGCCGCGCCGGGTTCGGCCTGGCCCTCGCAGGCCGCGACGATGGCGTCTGCGACGTCTCCCACGTAAATCGGCTGGAACTTGGTCCGCCCGCCACCGATCAGGGGCAGGAACGGAGCTGTTTGGGTCATGCCGGCGAACCGGTTGTAAAAGTCATCCTCGATGCCAAAAATGATCGATGGGCGGAGAATGACGGCGTCGGGGTATTCCTCCAACACGGCCTGCTCGCCCAAACCCTTGGAGCGTGCGTAGCTCGACTTCGCTTTCGGGTCCGCACCAATCGCCGACATGTGAACCAACCTGCGGACTCCCGCCTCGCGGGCGGCTTTCGCGACGGCACGCGCGCCTTTGACATGCAAGGCATCGAACGTCTGCTTTCCGGTTGAGGCGAGGACTGCGACCAGGTTGATCGCGATGTCGGCTCCTTCCAACGTCGCGCGC
The DNA here is from genome assembly GCA_051009955.1 of Hyphomicrobiaceae bacterium. GTDB lineage: Bacteria > Pseudomonadota > Alphaproteobacteria > Rhizobiales > Hyphomicrobiaceae > Tectiglobus. Next base: position 3,903 of record JBPCWB010000721.1, read on the forward strand.
ACCGAGTCGGGATAACGAATATTGGCCTGGACCGGGTGGATTTGGCCGACACCGCCCATCGGCTGGAGATGGCCGGCAAGATCCGGGCGGCGAACCGCGGCCCGAACCCGACACCCTCTTTTGGCCAGAGCTCTGACCGTATAGCGACCAACAAAGCCTGACCCACCGAAAACGGTGACCAATGTGCTGCGCTCTAGCTTCGTTGGCATGGGCAATCCCTTCAACAGGCGAATTGGGTCACGACGGTCCGTCTTTTGACCAGCTAATAGCCTGTCACGTATGGCCTGTGAAGCGGCCCAAACGCCGCCCGTCGCGCTGTCTCAGGTTGACAATGTCGCCCGGCGGCACTAACCCAGGCGCCTCATGCCCAGATGGCGGAATTGGTAGACGCGCTGGCTTCAGGTGCCAGTGGCCGCAAGGCCGTGAAGGTTCGAGTCCTTTTCTGGGCACCAATTGCCTTGAGCGACTGCGGTTTCATGACGGTCGGTGTCTCGCAGTAGATTGCCGGCAGGGCAGGACGAATGAGCAAGCCAAATATTGTTGTGCACCGCGGAGATCTTCCAGGCGGGCTGGCCTTTCCAAATGGCGTGGCCGTCGACACGGAAACGCTTGGCCTCAATCCACTTCGGGACAGGCTGTGTCTGGTGCAGTTATCGGGCGGCGATAATGTTGCTCATCTCGTGCAACTCGCCAAAGGCGCCTATAGCGCGCCCAATCTGTGTGCTGTCTTGGCTGATCGCAACGTTGAAAAGATCTTTCATTTCGCGCGTTTCGATATTGCCGTGCTGAACTACTACCTCGGCGTCGACACGACGCCGGTGTACTGCACCAAAATCGCATCGAAGCTTGTGAGAACGTACACTGATCGCCACGGTCTGAAAGACCTGACGTCGGAGCTACTGCGCATCGACATGTCGAAACAACAACAGAGTTCTGATTGGGCTGCCGATGAGCTGTCCGACGCACAAAAGGCTTACGCCGCGTCCGACGTGCTCTATCTGCACGCCATCAAGGCCCGACTGGACGACATGCTCGAACGCGAAGGACGGCGTCACCTGGCGATGGCCGCATTTCAGTTCTTGCCGACCCGTGCCGCCCTGGATGTCGCAGGATTTGGCGAGATGGACATTTTTGCACATAGTTAACAGCGCAGTGTTTTGATTTGCGCTCGCTGACATCGAGATTTAGTCCGTTTTTGAGATCTCGGGAGCAACGGACATATTGCTGTTGAACACCGCTACAGTCCCATTGTCTCCGCAATTGGACAGCACCATGTTGTTGCGATGCAGCAAGTCGCGGAATGCTGCTCACAGCAGAAAATGGCGAATGGGAAGTCATGGCGCTGGTTACGATCAACGATGAGGCCAGCAGCGCGCGAGCCTTGCGCGGGCGTGATCTTGTCGTCGTCGCCCCCCAGCAGCGGCAGCAGGCGGTTCGCCTGGCGCGCCGTCATACTGTATTGGTCAAGGGGCTCCGTGTGCTGCTGCCGATCCTGGCCGTCGTTTTGCTGTCGAGTTACGGCATTTTCCTGCAGCGCAAGATCGAGGTCGCAACAAATGACCATGTCGGCACGATTGATCCAGGCGAAATAAGGCTCTCCCTCGGCCAGCCGACGATGCGCAACCCGAGCTACGAAGGGTTCAATCAGAAGGACGGCAGCAGTTACAAGATCCGAGCGAAACGCGCGATCACTGATCTCTCCGAGACGAAACCGATCGATTTGTTCGGTATTTCCGGGGAATTGCTGCAGAAGGACGGCTTGGTTACCAAGATCGTCGCGACAGAAGGTAAATACAATCGCACGAGCGGATTGTTGCACTTGTTCAAAGGCATCGACGTGCGGGCGTCGAACGGCATGTCGGCACGATTGGCAACTGCCGACGTTGAAACCAAGACCGGCATTATCCGATCCAAGAAGCCGGTATCCGTCCAATTTCCCAGCGGATCGTTTCGCGGCAATCAGATGTTGCTCAAGCAGAAGCAGCGTCAGGTGATCTTCTCGCAAGGTGTGCTGGCCAACCTCAAGGCGCGCGGCGGCGATAAGAAGGGGACGACAGCCAACAGTGGGGCTGCACGTTCAACCACCGGATTTGCTGCGTTCGCCGGCCGGTCCGATCAGCCGATCACCGTTGTCGCCCAGTCGTTGTTGGTCGATGAACGCAAAAACGAGGCGCAATTCTCGGGCGATGTGCGCGCTAATCAAGGTGAAGCGCAGTTGACAGCCCGGGTGCTGGACATTGCCTATTCAGGCGCACCTGCAGACGGTGCGGCGGCGACTGGTTCGGGCACTCTCAATCGCCTTGTGGCGCGCGAAAACGTCGTGATAACGCAGGGCGCCGACCGCATTGTCAGTGCCGTTGCCGAGTTTGATCTGCGCGCGGATCGGGCGTTGCTTGACGGGGATGTGGTCGTAACGTCGTCTGGCGGGCGCAAGGTTTTGGCACGCCGTGCTGTCATCAACACCAAATTGGATACTGTCCTGCTGACCGGCGATGTCAGGGTCGTGCAGAACGACAACGTCCTCCGCGGCGGGCGGCTTCTGTATGATCAGGCCAACGGCACATTGCAGCTAACCCGGCCTCTGGCTGAGGGCGCTGGTGCAGGGCGGATTTCGGCGGCGTTCGCAAATCCACCGAAGCCGCAGTCGGCGGCGAAGCCGGGCAAATCAAAGCGCGCCGGTCTGTTCGCCGGTCAAAGTTTTCAAACTGATCCGAGTGCCCCGGTCACTGTTGAAGCCAGACGCCTCGACGCTGACGATAGGAGGCGTGTTGCTGTATTCCAGGGCGATGTCGTCGCCAGCCAAGGTGGGTTCAAAATCCAAACATCAGAGTTGCAGGCCAAGTATGCCGGCGCGGCGGCAACGGCACTGGGAAGTGGTCGTCCCGTGTCAAGCGGTGGTGCGCAACCCGGCGCTGCGCGGCTCGAGACCATCTATGCGCCCAACCGTGTTGCCGTGCGCTCAGATGATGGGCGAACGGCTGAAGGCGATACCGGCAGGCTCGATCTCAAAAAGAATGAGGTGGAACTTGTTGGTAATGTTGTTCTCAAGCAAGGGCGGCAAGTGATCCGAGGAGCCAAGTTGCGCATTGATCTTACGACCGGGCTGACTCGCATGGAGACCGGTTCGGGGCCAGCCGTCAGTTCGGTGCAGCGAGGCTCATCCGATACGTCGCGACCGGCACGATTCCAGCCCAAAGGCATGGCCGACTCGTCGAACAGCGGCGCCTGTGGCGGTCGTATGTGTGCCATGTTCTTCCCCGGGGAACTTCAACGCCTGCGCAAAAAACCTCAGAAGACGTCACCGAGCCCGCCGGTTCAGTTGAACGCGCGCGGTGGCGGGCCTCCGGTAGCGGCGTCCCCGGCCATCGGTAGCGGATGGTCGGCCGTTACAAATGGCACAGGTGGCGGACCGGATCCTTGAGACGCGCGCGCATTGTCCTGCGGGCGAACGTACGTTACCGGTTGCGGATGATGTATCCGTATCCATTGCAACTTTGAGCAGTGTATTGTGAATATTCTATCGATTGGCAAAAACAAAACTGACGGTCGCGAGGAGTACGCGATGGATCCGGAATTAGATTCGGATCTGGGGCCGGAGCATGGCGGGGGCGTCGCCCTTGCGTATCGGCAGGAAGGCTGGTTGTCCGTCGAGCAGGTCAAGAAGAGCTACAAACGGCGCATGGTTGTGAGCGGTGTCAGTCTGGCGTTGCGTCGCGGCGAGTCGGTTGGTTTGCTTGGCCCCAACGGAGCCGGAAAAACGACCGTATTCTACATGATCACCGGCCTGGTCCCGGCCGATGAGGGCAAAGTCTTTATCGACGGCATGGACGTCACGCGACTGCCGATGTATCGGCGCGCCAGGCTGGGCATCGGATACCTGCCTCAGGAAGCATCGATCTTCCGTGGATTGACGGTCGAGCAGAACATCATGGCCGTTCTCGAACTCGTCGAGCCAAACAAGCGCCGGCGCAAGGAACAGCTCGACAGCCTGCTGGAAGAGTTCAATATCACGCGCCTGCGAAAGTCTCCGTCGATTGCTCTATCCGGCGGCGAGCGCCGTCGATGCGAGATTGCCCGTGCACTGGCCAGCCGGCCGTCGTTTATGCTGTTGGACGAGCCGTTCGCAGGGATTGACCCGATCGCGGTTGGCGACATCCAGGAATTGGTGCGGCATCTGACCAAGCGCGGTATTGGTGTGTTAATAACCGACCACAACGTGCGCGAGACATTGGAGTTGATCGACCGCGCCTATATTATTTACGACGGAAATGTCCTGACTCAGGGCGACCCGCAAGATATCATTAATAATGAAGACGTCCGTCGTGTCTATCTGGGCGATATGTTCGGCTAAGTAAGCCATCCGTAAACTTTGAACCGGCAGTCTTCTCCGGGGAAGGCAACGGGAACAATTGAAGATGGCATTTTCGGCAAAGTTGGAGTTGCGGCAGGGCCAGCAGCTCGTAATGACGCCCCAGCTGCAGCAAGCCATCAAGCTCTTGCAGCTTTCTAACATCGAACTGACGGCGTTCGTTGATGCCGAGCTTGAGCGTAATCCCCTCCTTGAACGTGAAGAATCGGACGAATTGGCGAGCGCGCAGCCCCTCGAAGACGGCCAGCCAACTGCCGCAAGCGGCAGCGATGGCGATGATGATTGGTTGGATCTGAAGGACACGAACGCAGCGTCGACAGATCTCGACACCGACTACGAGAACGTCTTCTCCGACACACCGGTCGTCGAGGTTGCGACAGATACACTTGGCCACTGGTCGGACGTGCGCTCGGGCGGCGGTCGCGCCGATGGCGGAGACGTGAACTTCGAGGCCTTCGTATCGAGTGAAGCGACCCTGAAGGATCATCTCGTCGAACATCTTCAACTGACAGCGGTGAGCCCGGCCGAGTTAGTGATCGGCCGCTATATCATCGATATGGTCGATGATGCCGGCTACATCGTTGGCGACCTCGGCGAAGTCTCGGAAAAGCTCAACGTTGATACCGCCCTTGTCGAGGATGTCTTGGCCAAGCTGCAAACGTGCGATCCACCAGGTCTGCCGGCGCGGTCGTTAGCAGAGTGTCTGACTCTGCAGCTCAAGGAACGCAATCGCTACGATCCGGTCATCGCCGTTCTGCTCGACAACCTGGACCTTCTGGCCTCGCACAATCTCACGCAGCTCAAGCGGGCCGTGGACGTTTCGATGGACGAGTTGGCGGAGATGATCAGCGAGCTCAAGGCGCTTGAGCCCAAGCCGGGCTTGCGTTTCGGCTCGAATCCTGTGCAGCCGGTGGTACCCGATGTGACGGTCCGGGCTGCGCGCGACGGCAGCTGGATCGTCGAGTTGAACAACGACACACTGCCACGCGTTCTGGTGGATCGAAGTTACTACGCAACGGTCACGAAGTGTGCGCAATCGAGTACTGACAAAGACTATCTGCAGGGGTGTTTGCAGACTGCGAATTGGTTGGTCAGAAGTCTCGATCAGCGCGCGCGAACGATTTTGCGCGTGTCCGAGGAGATAGTGCGCCAGCAAGACGGATTCTTCACGCACGGCGTTCAATATCTCAAGCCGCTCAATCTCAAAACGGTGGCCGATGCCATCTCGATGCACGAATCGACGATCAGTCGTGTCACCAGCAACAAGTACATGGCGACACCGCGCGGCATTCTTGAGCTCAAGTATTTCTTTTCCTCGGCGATCTCGTCTGCGGACGAAGGCGACTCTCATTCGTCCGAGGCCGTGCGCTACCGCATTCGCAACATGATCGATGCGGAGCGCGCTGACAGTGTTCTGTCCGATGATAAGATCGTTGACCGGTTGAAAACCGACGGGATCGATATCGCCCGTCGAACGGTCGCGAAGTACCGCGAGGCGATGCGGATTCCGTCGTCAGTGCAGCGCCGGCGAGAGAAGCGTCTGCATCAGCGAGTCTAGGCCCGTTGCAACCGGATGCTTCGAAAGTTCATATAATTCAATCCCTTAGTCTTGAAATTCCGGAACTGACGCTGTCCCACATCAAACCTGAGCCAGTTTGACACACCCCGGATGAACCGATAACGATTCTTAGCGGAATTGTTTCTCGGAGGCTTGCTTCAGGGGTGGTGAACGTCAATATGAATTGAATAGGCGGTGCGCACGTTAAGATTAACTGGGCGTCTTGCTGTGGTGAACAACAAAAAGAAGGATTGCGTGAATGACCATTCAAGTAACCGGCAAGAACATGGAAGTTGGCACATCGTTTCAAGACTATATAACTGACAAGGTGGGGCACGTTCTGGAGAAGTACATCGGGCCTGAAATCTCTGGGCAAGTTGTTGTTTCGAAGGAAAAAAGGGGACGGTTCCACACGAATTGCCTGATTCGCCTGCGCACAGGGCTGTTGCTTGAAGCCAAGGCAGAAGGCTCCGATGCCTATGTCAGCGCAGATTCTGCAATCGAACGACTTGAGAAACGGCTGCGGCGCTACAAACGGCGTTTGAAAGATCACCATAACGACAATAAATCGATGACGGCACAACAAAGCCGTGTCAATGATTTCGTGGTCAGTGCGACTGACGAAGACATTGAAACTATTGATAGAAAATCCGAACCACTCATCGTGGCGGAGACTGAGCGCATGATCGGTGTGCTGCCTGTGAGTGAAGCAGTTATGCAGCTGGACTTGACGGATGAGGCCTTTTTGGTGTTTCGCAATGCTGCAAACGGGGCAACGAACATCGTGTACCGACGCGAAGATGGTAACTTTGGGTGGATCGACCCGGGGCAATCCGATAGTTAACCGACACTGGGCTCGTTTCGATACAGTTAACCGCCAAAGGGCGATGGATCGGTGTCGATCTTGCATTCATTCGGCGGCGGAAGAACAAACGTCTCGTAGGAGATAACAAAGAGATGGATCTTGGTGATCTCGTTACGGAGGAGGGAATCATTCCTTCTTTGAAGGCGACAACGAAGAAACAGTCGCTGCAAGAACTTGCGACCCATGCCGAGAGGCTTACCGGCATCAGTCAGCGCGAGATCTTTGACACACTCTTGCAGCGCGAGCGGCTCGGCTCCACCGGTTTGGGGCGCGGCCTGGCGGTTCCTCACGTCAAGTTCCGCAGTCTGTCGCAAATCGTCTGTATTTTTGCGCGCCTCGAAGAGCCAATTGATTTCGAATCGCTCGATGATGAACCGGTAGATTTGATTTTTCTGTTGCTGGCTCCGGAGCATGCCAGCGGCGACCATTTGAAGGCACTCGCCAGAATTTCGCGGCTGCTACGGCAACCCGAGGTTTCGTCGCAATTGCGCGGATCGCGGGATCGAGAGGCGATCCTGTCCGTGCTGCGTACGCCAGCGACGTCTCACGCGGCTTAAAGGCCGGTTCACTTTGTTGTCTCGATGGTGGCTTGGAGTGCTTCGGCCCGCAACGGTCATTTGCTGCCTTAACCAACCAATAAGATTCCCGCCAAACCGAGCCCGCCGACGATGATGCGCCACCAGGCAAACAGTCCGAAGCCGTAGCGGCTCACGTAGTTGAGCAGGTAGCGGACGACGGCCACGGCCACAATGAAGGCCGCCACGAATCCGATCACAATGCTCTGCACGTCATCTGGATTGAGAATCGCCCAGTTCTTGTAGAGGTCGTAGGCGAATGCGCCGGCCATCGTCGGCATCGCAAGAAAGAAACTGAATTCGGCGGCCGAGCGCTTGTCTGTCCCCATCAACAGAGAGCCGACGATTGTCGCGCCGGACCGTGAGACACCCGGAACCATAGCCAGGCACTGGCATATGCCGATCTTGAAGGCCAGCGACGGTGGATAGTCCATGACGTCTGTGTAGACCGGTGTCAGCCGCAGCCGATCAACGTAGAGCAGAATCAGACCACCAATGATCAGTGTCGTGCAAACCAGCGTCGGACTCTCAAAGAGCACCGTCTTGATGAAGCTGTGCATCAGGACACCAATGACGGCGGCGGGCAGAAACGCCAACACGATGGCGAAAACAAAACGTCGTGTACGCGGATCGCTCGGCAGGTCGACGAGCAGCCGTATCAGTTTGGCAGCATAAACCGACAGGATCGCCAGAATTGCTCCGAGTTGGATCAAAACCTCGAACGTCTTGGCGGGCGAGTCGAACCCAAGAAAATGGCCTGCGAGAAGCAAATGCCCTGTCGAGGAAACCGGAATGAATTCCGTCAATCCCTCGAGCATGCCGAGCAAAAGTACCTGCCAAGTTGGCATGAAAACGGGCCTTTCCTGCTACTGCCCCCTATTTGTTCGATCTTGAATGCTCTAGCAGGTCTTATTCGGATTTGATGCCACATACGGGCCACAGACCGATGAATTGGTGTAGTTTTCGAGACGTCGTCGTGGGTGTCGGTGTTGAACTGTTCGCGCCTACACTCGACTTGGTCTGAACTGATTCGCTGAGAATTGATGCGCCGACTTTTGCACTATCCGCTTTGTCCGCACTCACGTTCGATTCGCCTGGCGATGAGTGAGTTGCAACTGGACTTCGAACTCGCCCACGAGGAACCGTGGACGTGGCAGCCGTCGTTTTTGTCGCTCAACCCATCCGGCGCGCTTCCAGTCTTGGAAATGGAACGTGCCGTCGTCCTTTGCGGTGCTTACGCAATCTCCGAGTATCTAGCAGACATTTACGCGACGCATCCGACGAGTGGCGATCCGTCAGCGCTGTTTCCGGGTGATTCAGAACAACGGGCCGAGGTCCGCCGCTTAGTTGATTGGTTCCATTGCAAGATGGACCAGGAAGTGACTCGAGAACTCCTCATGGAAAAGCACTATCAGCGGGCTGTCGGGAAGGTTGGCCGGCCACCCGATTCGACGATCCTGCGCGCCGTTGCGAAGAACATGCGGTATCATCTCGAATACATTTCGTTCCTAGTCGACCATCGCAACTGGCTGGCAGGGGACGATCTCAGCTTTGCTGATCTTGCCGCCGGCGGTCATGTCTCGGTTGCCGACTACATGGGCGAAGTGCCCTGGGAGGATTTCAAATCAGCGCGCGACTGGTATGCCCGTTTGAAATCGCGTGGCTCCTTTCAACCATTGCTTGATGATTATCTTTCGAAGCAGCCGCCCGCGTCCCACTATGCCGATCTTGACTTTTAAGTTGGTGCGTTGATGCGACGCTCAATCGAAGACCAGCTCAGAACCGAGGCGCAAAGTCTTGGTTTCGACGCGTTTGGCATCTGCCGGGCCGATGCTATTCCGGCGGCGGCCGACCGGCTTGGCACCTTCATCGCCAACGATTGGCACGGTGACATGAATTGGCTCGCGTCGACCGAGGAGCGCCGAGGTGCGCCGCAACGCCTTTGGGCGGGCTGCCGCTCGGTGATCATGCTTGGCATCAGTTATGGACCGGATAACGACCCCATGGAGCGCTTGCAGGAGCAGCAGCGCGGCCTGATCTCCTGCTATGCGAAGGGCCGCGATTATCATGACGTCATCAAGGGTCGATTGAAGCAAATCGCCTCGAAGTTGACGGCAATCACCAAGTGCGAGGTGAAGGTTTTCGTCGACACGGCGCCGGTGATGGAAAAGCCTCTGGCCGAAGCCGCCGGCCTCGGCTGGCAAGGCAAGCATACCAATCTCGTCTCGCGCAAGCATGGCTCCTGGCTGTTTCTTGGCGCGATCTTTTCGAGTGCAATACTGGCACCTTCGCAGCCTGCGCAGGACGCATGCGGCAGCTGCCGAAGATGTCTCGACGTCTGTCCGACGGATGCATTCCCGGCCCCCTACCGCCTGGATGCGCGGCGTTGCATCGCCTACCTGACGATCGAGCACAAAGGACAGATTGCGACGGAGTTTCGGGCGAAGATTGGCAATCGGGTGTTTGGATGCGACGACTGTCTGGCGGTTTGTCCCTGGAATAAATTTGCCGGCCGATCGCGCGAAATGCGCTTTCAAGGAACCGATGATACTGATGATCCGCCGTTGAGTGAATTGGCTGACCTTGATGAAGCCGCGTTCCGGCGTCGATTTGCGGGGACCCCGGTCAAGCGCACCGGCCGCGATCGCGTTGTCAGGAATGTCATGATTGCGGTTGGCAATAGCGGACAATCGGAATTGATGGCCAAGGCGCGGGCCCGGCTTTCGGATGATGCCGCTCTTGTTCGCGGCATGGCCGTCTGGGCAACCGCGCAATTGATGCCCGCCGATGAATTCTGTCAATTGGCAGACGTTCATTTGCCGCGCGAGCACGACGCAACCGTGCGTGCCGAATGGGATCGAGCACTCGCGAGTGGGGACGACTGATGCCGCATCTATTTTGCTTTGGACTGGGCTATAGCGCGCGGGTGTTTGCAATGCAGCGCCTTGATGATGGCTGGCGCATATCAGGAACGTCGCGAACACAGGCAGGTGCAGCTGCGGTCACTGCTCTTGGGGCGACGGGCTTCGTGTTCGACGGTCGTCGATTGGACGAGCCGTTGATCGCGGCCGTGGCTGAAGCGACGCACATTTTGGTGTCCATCGCACCCGACGAAGAGAGCGATCCGGTTCTGCGTCACTCGGCCAGGCTCGCGCCCGCCTGCGCGAACGCTGAATGGATCGGCTATCTGTCGACGATCGGTGTCTACGGCAATCATGACGGCGCATGGATCGACGAGCAGACGCCGGCGATCCCGGCCTCTGCGCGAAGCGGGCGCAGATTGCTCGCCGAACACGAGTGGACGGAATTCGCACGGTCGATTGGAGTGCCGTTGCAGATCTTTCGGCTTGCTGGCATTTACGGACCGGGGCGCAGTGCGATCGACAAACTGCGTTCCGGCACGGCGCGACGCCTGATCAAGGACGGTCAGGTCTTCAACCGCATTCACGTCGACGACATTGCCGACATTGTTGCCGCGGGCGCGCGGCAGCCAAGCAAATCGGGTGTCTTCAATGTTTGCGATGATCTACCGGCACCGCCGCAGGACGTCGTTGCATTTGCGGCCGAACAGCTAGGATTGCCTGTGCCGCCAGGGCAAGCCTTTGAATCGGCGGATCTGTCGCCCATGGCGCGCAGCTTTTATTCCGAGAACAAGCGCTGTCGGAATGCCAAACTCAAAGACATGCTGGGTGTTTCGTTGCGCTATCCCACCTATCGTGAGG
>JBPCWB010000722.1:0-4224 GCA_051009955.1 Hyphomicrobiaceae bacterium
TCAACTCCGAAAGGTCGTCGAGGAGAACGCGGAATACGTCGGCCCACGGTTTGCAGAAGAGGCGCGGAAGATCCACTACAAAGAGGCAGAAGAGAAGGGCATCTACGGCGAAGCGACGCAGAGTGATGTCAAAGACCTCATGGACGAAGGGATCGAGATTCACCCCCTGCCGATACTTCCTGAAGACCAGAACTGATTGCGCGACGGCAACGACCTGATCGACCATCGCGGAGACGCTTCCGCTAACCTCGCGTGACGCGGGCTCCAACGACCTTGATAACATGATCCGCTGAAAACGCGCGCTTGGGGACCGCTTCACCATTTAGAATGGTCAACATGCGAATGTCGGCCGTCAAATGCGGCGTAATCGATTTCTCTTTCTCGGCCGGATAGTGTGTCGTGTAAACCGTGTCGCCAATTTTCCGGGATTCCGACTGCGCGGGAACGTCGTAAACCACGACCTTGGATAGGTCTTTCAGCCTTTCGATAACGAAATGCGTGCCTCCCAGCTGCTTGGTTTCTTCGGCCGCCTTGAGTGCGATGTAGTCCTTGATCAGCTGCATCGGTGTGAGCCGGCTGCCTCTGGCCGTCACGACAAACGTCGTGTCAGTACGACGAGTCGCCGACACACCCCCAGCGGCCTTCATCGGCTGGTAGGGAGTTGCGCAGGCGCTCAACAGCAGGGCTAGAATGGCCGCGATCAACGGCGAAAGCCTGCGCAAGAGCCGATGGCCAAAGCTACTCATAATGCTGATCAAATGCAGGTTGACCAGTTGAGTCAATCCGGCAACGCCACAACCATTGGTCGTGTGCCAACGCGAACGCTAGTCCGCTAGATCCCGGGCCGCTTCGGCATTGACCACGTGCTTTGGCCGCCGGCCCTGGGCGACATCGACGATCGATTGCAGCGCCGTCGAGGCGATATCCGCGAAACACTCGTCTGTCCAGCACAGCGCGTGCGCCGTGATGATGGTATTGTCCATTGCGATAAGCGGACTGTCGTCAGCGATGGGCTCAACTTCTGTCACATCCAAACCGGCCCCGGCAATGCGTTCATCCTGCAGAGCTTGGACCAAAGCGGCCTCATCATGAATTGGACCGCGCCCGACATTCAGATAGAACGCGGTCGGCTTCATCTTCGCAAAAGCCGCTGCGTCCATCAGATGGCGCGTCTCATTCGTGAGTAGACAGCACACGACGACGAAATCCGCAGTCCGCAGCACTTCGTCAAAAGAAAGCAGTTCACCTCCTGCAGCAGCTACGGTGGCGCCATCAACATACGGATCGGCGGCGACGATCCGGGCAAAGAACGGACTCGCAAGACGCATGATCTCCTGACCGATACTGCCCGCGCCGATCAAGCCGAGTGTACGTGTCGTCAAACCGGTTCCCATGAATTCGACGCGATCGTTCCAGCGACCGCTGCGTACCAGCTTGTCCTTGTCGAACAAGCGTCCGGCCAACGCAAAGAGAAGCGTCATGGTCGCCACCGCGACGGGACGCCGTACGGCGATCGGCGTATTGGTCACGACAATTCCATTGGCCGTCATGGCATCCAGGTCGACAGTATCGTAGCCGACACCGTTGCGGGCGATGATCCGACAGCGACAGTCGTCCCGCGCCACCGAGGCTGCCGTCACCGACGGCAGGTTGACATGCAGGCCATCGTACCGTGCCATGATCTCCGGCGTGATCTCGGCAACGTCCTCCGGCAACCACTCCCACTCGATGTTTGGTTCCGCTTTAAGAACATCGAAGGCGCGGGAAGGAAAACAGGCGTCACCCGCGGCCGTCATGAGATCCCGCGTACTTGCGATCTTGAACGTCATTTCTTGCCCTTGGACTTCTTGGATCCGTCTTTCGACTTCTTGCGCGGTTTGCGATCGCGGACACTGTCCAAGACCGACGCAGCACCCGCCATTAGCAAACCATGATCGGTGCCGCACGCCAGCATATTGAAGCCATGATCCTGGTAGTCGCGCGCCCAATCGTGATCGGACGCCATGAAGCCTAGCCCTTTGCCGTGCTTGCGTCCGGCCGCCACGACCCGTTCGAGCGCAGCAAGGTATTTCGGGTGATCAAATTGTCCGGGAATACCCAAAAAATTCGTCAGATCGAAGTGCCCGACCCAGAGCACATCGATACCGTCGACCGCGGCGATGCCTTCGACGACATCGAGCCCGCGCTCGGTTTCGATCTGTGCAATCACGAGGTTGTTTTCGTTCGCCGCCTTGATCTTTTTGAGCGGCGATCCGCCCTCGTAGTCATCATGCGCAAAACCGAATGCAGCACCACGACGCCCGTCCGGCGGATAGCGCGACGCTTCAACGATCGCTTCGGCTTCGGCAACGCTGTTCACCATCGGCACCATGACGCCTTGAGCGCCAACGTCCAACGCCCGCGCCAGATACGCGTAGTCGGACCGCGGCACGCGTGCCATTGGTATGACATCGAGGCCGCGGCAATGCGCAACTTGCGCTTTCAGCGTCTCATAGCCGAGGCCGGTATGCTCCATGTCATAGATGATGTACTCGCATCCCGCGAGCTTGAGGCATTGAGCAACGCCGGGACTGAAGAACTCGAAGACCATAGCGCCGAGCACGGTCTCGCCCGCCATCGTGCGCGCACGAAGTGATTTCCTGGCCATTTATCCTTGCTCCCAACGCAAACTGGCGGTGCGGCACGGCCGAAGTCCCGCGACCGTTTAGCCCGCTCCAGTTTAGCGTGGATCAGGAATGGCGCACGTAATTTGTGACCGCAGCAGGAGGACAAGCCGGCGATTGATCGTTGTCTATCGAGCCGAGAAACGCCGCCAAACGGGCGGGAAGATCACACAGATCAACGGGCAGATCGTCAGTCGATCCTGTCAGCGGTGTTGATCACCATGGGAGATGGTCGGATTGGCAGCGGTCGCCACAGTGGGGTTGTGACCGCTGCCGATAAACACCAGCGCTTAGACGCGCTGATCCGGCACATCGAAGAAGGATCGGCCAGTTTCAGCCTCGATCTGGCCGCGATCGAGTCCGAGATCCTTGAGCATGCGCTCGTCCAACGAGCGAAGCGCTTGGCGTTCGCGATAGACTTGCCACATTGTCTCTAATCGAACGATTGCATCGGTCCAGATGTGGCGACGGGACGTCTGCGAAATCGGAAATCGGGTAACGGTGGGTACACTCGTCCGCATGGGAACCTCCTGTCAGAGAGACCAAGTTGTCGTTGGCGATGATCCGTATCTAGGGATTCCCCTTGCATAACAAAACCGAATATATTTAATTCACTGCATAACGAACCATTATGCGAGAATTGTCGTGCCCAGAGATATCGATATTTCGCTACTGCGCGCCTTCATCACTGTCGTCGACACCGGTAGCGTGACCAGCGCAGCGCGCTTGCTCAACCGCACGCAGGCTGCTGTTTCGCAACAAATCAAGCGCCTGGAAGACCTGTTCGGCGCCGAACTATTCGCGCGCGAGCATAAGCGCATTGCTCTTGCACCAGACGGCGAACGTCTGCTGGCGCAAGCCCAAAAACTGGTCGCGCTGAACGACGAGACATGGGGCATAATGACCACGCCGAGTTTCTGCGGCGAGGTCCGCCTGGGCGTACCGATGGACATTGTGACCCACTACACACCGCCGATCCTGCGTCGCTTCAACAACGCCTGGCCCCATGTGCGCGTCAGCTTGCAGGCGGGCAACTCGCAAGAACTGCTCGAAGAGCTCGACTCCGGCGATATCGACTTGACGTTGACAACGGACTTGGAGCCGCAGCGTGAATGCGAAATGCTGCGCCGCGACCGTCTGGTCTGGGTCGGCGCGCAGGACTCCAGTGCCCATCTGCAGCGACCATTACCAATATCAATTGGTGGCAAAAGTTGCCGCTTCCGGCCCGTTGTCATGGCCGCCCTGGGCGAAGCCAATATCGACTGGCGGGTCGTCCTGCAGGTCACCAATCAGGAGGCTGTCAATGCCACCGTGGCCGCCGGCCTCGCCGTAACAGCCATGCTAAAGGACAACGTGCCGCCCAACTTGAAAATCCTGGACGACAGCAGCAGCCTGCCCGCCTTACCTGAGTTTGAGATCAATCTCTATCTGCCCAAATCCGGCACCAGCGAACTTGGCCGCGAACTCGCACACCACATTCGCGCGGACTTTGCCGCGCGCTTCGGCCAGCCGTTGCCGGGCGGGCGACAAACCCGTGGCAACGGTGCCCGAATTCGAGCCG
>JBPCWB010000723.1:0-8303 GCA_051009955.1 Hyphomicrobiaceae bacterium
GAAGGCGTGTCGATCGTCGGCACAGATTTGCGCAGTTCGGCGAAGCTGGTTGGTTCATGGGGAGAAGGCCCGAGGGCGTTCAGCGCAATTCCCCACCATCCAACGTCGCGCCAGGAGCCGTTCTTAAATCCGACGTTGCGGTAAACGCCGACGGCTTCGAAGCCTGCGCGCTCGTGCAACGCGACGCTTGCAGCATTCGGTAATGCTATGCCCGCGTAGGCGTTGGCCAAACCCTGGCGAGTCAGAATGGCCAGCAATCCACCGTACAATGCAACTGCGTGACCGCGTCGTTGTGCCGTCTCTGCGACATAGACGCTGACATCGCAGGACCAGCGATAGGCATCGCGGCTACGGTGTTGACCGGCATAGGCATAAGCGGCCACGCGGCCACCTTCGTCGGCGACGAGCCAGGGATAGTCGGCGAGTGTTGCTGCGATCCGCGACCGCATCTCGTCGGCGGTTGGCGGCGTCCCCTCAAATGAAATGTAAGTGTCGCGAACGATCGGGTCGTAGATCGCTGCAATGGCCTCTGCATCAATTGCTCGCGCGGGTCGAATCATCATTCGAGGGACTC
Organism: Hyphomicrobiaceae bacterium; assembly: GCA_051009955.1. GTDB lineage: Bacteria > Pseudomonadota > Alphaproteobacteria > Rhizobiales > Hyphomicrobiaceae > Tectiglobus. Next base: position 575 of record JBPCWB010000723.1, read on the forward strand.
TCGACAGTCATGTTGAAGACAACCAGCGTACCGTCAACCGACCGAACACGCGCACGCCGCAGTCCATGCAAGTTCCACAAATAGGGCAATGGTACACAGTCGATCTCGCTCGTGCCTGCCCTGATTACACTCAGAATGCCCAGATATTGAGCAAGCCATCCACTCTCCTCGTCCGTTCCGGTTCGATTACGGTATGATGAAGCGAGCCACTCATCTGGCCCTTCACGACCGATCCAAGAACGGTCTGGCATGTGACCAATGCCCCGGCGGCAATTGCAGCAGCGGTGTTTCCGATGGAGGATGGAGCAGCGATTGGAATGACGGGGCCGCCCCCTGGCAAACAGTGGGCGGGACGAGGTAGATACGATGAAATTCAGCAATTTTCTGTTCCCCCAAGCCGAACCGGAAAGTGACGGTCAGGTCATAGACGAGGCGGTCAAGGAGGCCGTCCTGTGCGACCAGCTTGGGATGGAAACAATTTGGCTGGCCGAGCATCACTTCGATGGCAATTGCGCTTACGTGGACCCGGTTTGCTTCGCTTCGGCATTATCCGTTGCTACGGAACAGATCAAGATTGGCTTTGCCGTCGCCCAAACATCGCTCCATCATCCCATTCGACTCGCCGAGCAATTGTCCCTGATCGACAACTTGTCGAAAGGCCGGCTGATCGTCGGGCTCGGGCGCGGCACGGCCCATAACATCTACGACTATCGTGGTTATGGTATCGCGCCCGAGGAGGCCCAGGAACGCCTCCTCGAGGCCGAGCATATCATGATCAAATCCTGGACAACGGATAACTATGAACACAAAGGCAAGTACTGGAATTTGTGGTTGCCGAGCCTGCGACCGCGGCCCTTTACCAAACCACACCCCTATCTTGTCCGTGCATGCTCGGGTGAGGCGTCAATGTTGGAGATGGCGCGCCTCGGCCGACCTTTTCTGATGAACGTGCAAAGTGATGCCGTCACGAAGAGCCGGCTGGACCTCTACCGGTCGACAATGCGTGAGGCAGGCTTCGATGATGCACATGTGGCGGCCGCTGTTGATGAAACCTGGGTGTGGCGCAACATCTTTATTGCCGAAACCGATGCCGAAGCAGAGCGCATCGGCGTTCCGCTGTTCGAGGCCCAGCGCGAACAGCGTGCCCGTATGCGCGACCGCATTCTTGCCGAACGCGGAGAAAGCATGGCGAAACCCGGAGAGACCGGCGTTGCAGCATCGCCCGCCCGCAATGTCGTCGCGCATAGTCTGATCGTTGGCTCACCGGCGACGGTCGCTGAACGGCTTGCCAAGATCGATGCAATGGGCGTTGGCGGCATTATCCTTCAGTTTCGTGTCGGACCGGCGTCCCATGAAACAACGGAGAACTGTATTCGGCTTTTCATGGACAAGGTCGCGCCTGAGATTCGGACCCATTAAATCGACGCGTAGGGCGGTCGCCTTGTCGTGCGCTCACTCGCGCCCTTCCGGTGCAGAATTCAGACGTTCCATGATGTGGTCGATCTGCGCCGTAATGTTGTCGGCTTCCGATCGCAACGCGTCGAGGCTGACTCGAAGGTGAGAAAGATCTCGTTCCAGGGAATGTTCACTGGGGCCGGCACCGCGGCCACTCAGAAGCCACGACAGGCTGACGTTCATCATGGCCGCCAATTGGACAAGCTTGTTCGCTCTCGGATCTGAGCGATCGCTCTCCCAACTGGCAAGCGTGCTGGTACCGACACCCAGACGTCGCGCCAATTGCGCTGTCGTCAAATCCATCGTCTCCCGTGCCTTGATGATGCGTTGTCCCAAGCTGGTCGCCCTTGAACGATTTTCTTGTGTCATAGCGGGCCCTTCTTGGACAAGTCGTGATGGGGTCTGCCGACTCACATGATCGATTCAATATCGACGGTGCCGCAGACGTAAAAGGCCCGAATGTGTCAGGCTCGTTGGCCTGACTGCGACACGCGACCTTAGGCGTAAGCCGGCACGACTGCCTCGCCCTTGGTCTGCGTGCGCCACATCAGGCGCGCTTTGGCATTATCGAACGGGTAGCGCATATGAAGCATCATGCGGTTGTCCCAGGCGACGACCTGGCCGACCTTCCAGTTGTGACGATAGCAAAAATGCTCTTGCGTTGCATGCGCCCAAAGCTCGTCCAGCAATGCTTCGCTGTCGGCCAGATCCATGCCGACAACGTAGCCATTGGTGCGACGGCCCAGGAACAGCGCTTCTTCGCCTGTTGTCGGCACTTTGCGGATGATCGGATGCGGGTGACCAACGGCTTCGACCGGTGAGGCCGGTGCCGTCATGCCCGGGCGAGGTATGCCGCTGCTTCCGTATGTTGAGTCATGCTTGATCCGTTTGCCCGTCACGCGCCTCCGCAAATCCGGCGGCAATTCCCGTGCGGCCATGACCTGGCTGCAAAAGCCGGTATCGCCGCCGTCCTCTGGGACGACGCGCGCGTGCAACAGACTGAATGTTGGCGGCACGGGGATATAGGACATGTCGGTGTGCCATTCCCACTCGCCAAAGAATTTTTGATCGACCGGCTCGGCTTTCAGCGTGCTTGGATCGAGATTGCCGATATAGGCCATATAGGGATCGCGACCGCCAGCCTGTAGCACGGCCACCTGCTCTTCGACGGCAACGTTTTCCTCACCCTCGGGCGTTGCCTTGCCGATACCATTGATGATACCCGGCGCGTACTCGTTATCCCCGAAGACGGCCGTCAGGGCATGCAGTTCGTCGGCTTCGAGCAGGCGATCAAAGGTGAAGCAGATGAGCCCGTGACGCTGCCGATAAGCCTGCCAGATTGTCTCCTTGTCGGAGGCAGAGATATCGCCAGGGTCAAGACCGATGATTTCCGCACCGAAGTGTGCGCCGTAAAGTGGCGTTACTTCCAGGGAACGACTGTTGGACATGGTGTCACTCGCGTTTCGTGACTGATCGGCCTAGTGCTGATGGAGACCCATTCTATTTGCGGTGAGTGTCGCGAAACAAGTGCAATCGGCATCGCCCGGTGCGGCACCAGCGCTTGTGTCTCGTTGTTGGCACCGCCATCGGACGGCTTTACCCGCGATGTCGCCGAGTGATACTTTGTCGAGCACACAACAATGGCGAGATATTCGGGAGGCCTGCGTGGCTCAGCTCAAGGTATGGGGGCGAAACAACTCCATAAATGTTCAAAAGGTCATGTGGACGCTGGCGGAGCTCGGCGTCGCTCATGAGCGGGTCGACGCTGGCCTGGCATTTGGTGTGGTCAGCGAACCGTGGTTTGGTGAACTTAATCCCAATCGAACCGTCCCTGTTCTCGATGATGATGTTCTCATACTGTGGGAATCCAACGTCATCGTCCGATATCTCGCAGCCAAACACGCATCGGGTACACTGATCCCCAGCGATCCAGCCGCGCGCGCCGAAACCGAGATGTGGATGGACTGGCAGCAGACGACGATCATGCCAAGCCTCGGCCCGGTTTTCTTGGGCCTGATACGCACGCCACCGGAACAGCGCGATCAGGCGGTCATTGATCGCGGCGCAGAAAACGTCCGCAAGGTAATGGCAATTCTGGACGATCGGCTGTCTAGCCGGGAATTCGTCATGGGCAATGCGCTCACTGCGGCAGACATTCCGCTTGGCTGTGTCACCTATCGCTGGTTTGGACTGCCGGTTGAGCATGGCGCGTTGCCGCATGTGCGGGCGTGGTATGAACGCCTCGTCGCGCGGCCCGGTTTTGCAGAACATGTCATGATGCCGCTGACCTAATTGAATCGGCGGTTTGACGGCACGTTAGTCAATAATCAGGACCTGCCATGACGCTACTTGTAACCGGCGCATCCGGCCATGTTGGCCAGGAAATCGTCCGGCAGGCCACCGAGCGAGGTCTGGATGTCGTGGCGGTGAGCCGCGGCGGACGGCCCTCCGAAGAGCTAACTTCAAGCCTTGGCAAAGTTGTATGGATCCCGTGCGACCTCGCCGACGCCGAGGCCGTCGCCGCGCTTGCACGAGATCATCGCATTACGACCTGCATTCACGGCGCCGCCGTATCCAACGAAGCCTATGCACGCCCCGATCCGCTTGCGGCCATCACGACCAATGTATCGGCCACGGCCAATCTTTTGGAGGCGGCCCGGCTCGGCGACTGGCGCCGCTTCCTGCTCATCAGCACTGGCTCAGTCTTTCAATGTCGCAAAGATGCAGTGTCTCCAATCCTCGAGGACGAACCTCCCGCACCAAAGAACATCTATAGCACCACCAAAGTCAGCGCCGAGATGCTTGTTCGACTATACCGCACTGAGTTTGATCTCTCGGCCGCGTCGGTGCGCATCTCATGGGTTTATGGTCCGCCAGTGATCGCGGACGCGCCCACGCGAGGCCCGATACCGTCCTATCTTCTGCGCAGTCTGCGCGGCGAGGCAATCGATGAGCCCGGTGGTGATTTCGCAGCGAGCTTTACGTTTGTCGGTGATGTCGCTGCCGGGCTTCTGACGGCGGCGGACGTCGACCGGCTCAGCTCTGACATCTATCATTTGGGACCGGGCCGAAACTACAACGTTCGGGACGTTGCCGACGCCGTGATGGCTGCCGTTCCCGATGCCAGGATTGCACTTGGTCCGGGAACCGAGCCCTGGACGAGGTTTACGGCTCTGCGCGGACCGCTAGCCGGCAATCGCCTGCTGTCTGACACCGGCTTTGCACCCAAGCATTCGTTGAATCAGGGCATTGCCGCCTACGCCGATTGGATGCGTGATAACCGCGCGCGTTGGTCCTAGATGTGATGCTTCACATCTAGAGCCGCTGCAACCACTCACGCCGCTTCAATGTCCGCCGCCAGGAGGTCATAGAGCTCCTGGGTGACGTCCGGTCTTTTGCCGAACCACAGTTCGAAGCCGCGTACGGCCTGGTGCAACAACATGTCGAGACCATTCGCGGTCGCGAGCCCGTGCGCCTTCGCAGCGGACAAGAGCTCGGTGGTCAAGGGAACGTAGACGATATCCGAGACGACGGCGTCACCGGCCATCGTGCTCACGTCGACTTTTAGGTCCGGCTGCCCATGCATACCGAGCGACGTCGCGTTGGCCAGCAGATTTGCGCCCGACAGCACGTCGGGCAGGCGGTCCCAATCGGTCGGGTGAACACTGGACCCGTACTTGTCATGCAGTGCCTTGGCCTTTGAGAGCGTCCGATTAACAACATGTATGGTGGCGATACCGCGCTCTACGAGACCATGGACAACGGCGCGACCGGCACCGCCAGCACCGAGAACGACGGCTGTTTGTGTGCGCTGATCCCAACTCGGTGACGCGGCGTCAAGCGAACCAATGAATCCTTCGACATCCGTATTGGTCGAGCGCAGCGCGCCGTTGTCCAGCCACAGCGTGTTGGCTGCACCGATAGCCTGGGCCCGTTCATCCGGCTGCGAGAGTTTGAACGCAACATCTTTGTGCGGCATCGTCACGTTGGCGCCAACATAGCCGTGCTCGGCAAGGTTGCTGATGAAGGCGACGACCTCGTCTGGCGGAATTTCTTCGGCACGATAGTCGGCATCAAGGCCGTAGCGCTTGATCCAGTAACCGTGCAGTTGCGGCGAGCGTGAATGCTTTGCCGGATAACCGATGACGCAGGCCGCGCGCTGCTCGTGAGACATTGATTTCTCGTTGCTCCAGAATTGGAAGACTTAGGCAGTTCGCGACAACATCTCGTCGATGCGAACGGGCTGCCCCGACTTCGCCGACTCCGTAATGGCGAGCGTCGTTGCCAACGTCACGGTGCCCTCACGGCCGGACAGAACAGGCTGCTCGTTGCCGCGAATCACTTCGGCAAAGTTGCGCAGTTGCTCATAGTACGGGTCAGCTGGAACAATTGGCTCACGCCTTTGCGTCAGAGGCCGGAACCAGTCTTCTTCACCTGCCTCGTGCCAACGCAAATCGAGCGATGGTACCGCCAGCGAGCCGCGTGTTCCGCCGATCAGAATACTGTCCTGACCCGATCTCGGATATTTCGGATTCTCGCCCGACGTGATCTCCCAGGCCCAAGGGCTCGACACGGTATCGGACAGGATCACGGTCCCGAGCGCGCCGCTTTTGAAACGCAGAATTGCGGCAGCCGTATCCTCGACGTCGAAGCCCCGCACTGCGTTTGAATCCGCGGCCTGGACAGACTCGACATCCCCGCACAGCATGCGCAGACAATCGATCTCGTGAATGGCGTTGATCAAAACCGGTCCGCCACCAGGCTGGCGGCGCCACGCCAGATCATGATAACCCTTCGGCTTGTGCGTGAGCCAGATAGTCGTTGCCGCGACGATCTTTCCGAGCGCGCCCTCGCTGATAAGGTCGGCGGCGCGGCGCATAATCGGATTGTGGCGTCGATGATGACCAGTGAGTGTGGCAACGCCTGCAGCCTCAGCAGCTTCGATGAGCTTGAGCGCCTCGCCGACCGTATCCGCAACAGGCTTCTCTATCAGGATCGGAATGCCATGGGTGACGCACTCCAGACCGGCTTCGACGTGCAGCTGGTTCGGCACCGCAACCACGGCGCCATCTGGTTTGGCTTTCTCAATGAACTCGGCGATCGATGGGTAGCAGGGATACCCAAGCTGTTCTGCTTCGGCGTGCGCCTGTGGTGACGGATCAGCAACGCCGGCGATCGTGTAACCGGGCTGACCGGAGCGCAGCACTTCAATGTGTTTGCGCCCAATGAGACCGGCACCAATGACACCGATGCGAACTTTTGACATGTAGGAGGTCCTTTGTTGCGCCGTCTCACTCTTGAAAGTGCGCGCGGTTCATGAGAGTGGGGTCCGTTGGAATGTGCGGCGCAAATGTCATCCGCGACAAGATATCATTGCGCACATCGATGCCGGGCGCTACCTGCGTGAGCACGAGCCCCTGATCTGACAATTTGAAAATGGCACGTTCGGTGACGTAGATCACTTCCTGGCCGCGCTTGAGGCCTTCACTCCCCGAATACGTGATTTGCTCGACGCGCTCGACGAGCTTAACGATCTCGCCCTGATTGGCGATGTGCAACTGTCCGCCACCAATCTTATACTTTGCTCCCTTCGCATCGAACGTACCGCAGAACACCACTTTGCGGGCATTCTGCGCGATGTCAATGAAACCGCCGGGACCAACGGTCACGCCTCCCAATTTCGAAACGTTGACATGGCCGTGTTGGTCGATCTCTCCAAATCCGAGGAAGGCAATGTCGAGACCGCCACCGGAATAGAAGTCGAACTGAGACGGTCCGTCAATCATCGCTGTGGCGTTTCGCGCATAGCCGAACAGTGTGCCATCGAGCAATTCGCCGCCGTATGTGCCGTGTTCGATGGTAATGTAGTAGCGATCGGAGTGCCCCCGTGCCGCAATCAGCTTGGCGACGCCATCCGGGATTCCGAAGCCGAAGTTGATCACCGCCCCATCGCGAAGCTCATCGGCCGCACGACGCGCGATCAGTTGGCGAACGTCGAGGGGCTGCCGCGGCGGCGGCGTGACGGGGGCCTTGATCTCACCCGACATTGTCGGATCATAGACTACATCGTAACCCATTGATTGATCGGGATCCACGACCACGGCGTCGACAATCGCGCCGGGCACACGAACCGATCTGGCCGGCAAGGCTCCGACCTCCACCGCCGTTCTGACCTGGACGATGACTTTGCCGCCGGAGTTATGCGCAGCCAGTGCAGTAGCGTAGATATCAACATTGGCGGCTTCCTGATCGAGGCTGACATTGCCATGGGCGT
>JBPCWB010000724.1:0-3273 GCA_051009955.1 Hyphomicrobiaceae bacterium
ATTTACGGAGTTCTATACAGCCTACGGCGACGGTCGCTTTGAATTGCGCGAAAACGGGCTGCGGGTGTGGGGCGATAGGAAGTTCCACTTTCAAAGGTTTGACGATGGTCCCTGGACCTGGAGAGTAGTCCCTGGGTGGGGTTTGTGCCTGGGCAACCGGGAAGCCACGGTCTCGAAGGAAAAACTTTACGCGAAGTGTCTCGGGACAATTCCTGGCGTGTCGCTCAACGATGTGACTGAGGTCGAAATCGATCGTTATACCGGCAAGATCGACATTGAAAGCAAACGTTATTCCAGTGGCAATTTGGTTGGGCGTGAAAGGCGTCGAGGGATCTGCAATCCGATATAGGCGCTATTGTCTTTGTGCCTCGCAGGATGAGGTGCGGTGAGCATTCGACGCCACCGTCGCTGAACTCGGTTGTCCACCGAACCGCCGCTCGGGAATATGTTGTGAATTTGTCTTTGCGGACATGTGATTGGTCAGACGCGAACGTGTCGTTCCTGCTTCAGACAGGCATGCCTTAGCAGTGGCAAATGTCAGCTTTTTCCAGGAGCGGAAATACAGCAAGACGAACCTGACAGGCCCTCCAAGTCAGCGACGGTTCAAACTGAGCTATCGCGGTTCGCATAAAAAGCGTCAGCGGCATCATCACTCCAAACATCAAAGAACAGCCGGCGGTAATTTGCTGAAGGCCAGCAATCGCGTGGGCCTGCCGAGGGCCTGGCTCACCCATATTCTCGGCCGTATCGCGTACCACAAAATCAATTGGATCGACGAGCCGCTGCCCTGGCGGTATGCTTGGATCAGCCGAACAGACCCGGTTCTCGGACGCTGACCATTTGATCTACGCCACTGTTCGCTTTTCCGTCGATGTTGAGGGATACCAATCTTATGTCGCAGCGAGGCTCATTCGTCCATGTTGTTCGAGGGCCTATGAGATATGAGGTTCTTGAGAAGCGTGAGCGCCTGAACCAAGAATTTTGGTCATTTGTCAATCGCGCTTATCAACTGCGCAAACGAATGCAGCACTTTCAGTCGGAGGATTATGTCGCCCCAGCGAGCCGGACCCTGACGAGTATGCTTCGGGAGTTAACTTCACTTCCGGCGCGGAAGATAAGCTCCAGCCATACACGCGGATATCCGTCCGACGAAGTCGCGCACTGCAGCATTCCGGCAATGAAGGACGAAGTCGAAAAATCCATTCGCGATCTCGAATGTGAGCTTGAAGAGTTGCGCGCATATGCTGCGGAGCTCGGACAGCTGGATCATGAAATGCGAGACCAGCGCCTGAGTGATTGGGCTCGATATCCGATGGCCTCCAATGACGAAGAGCGTAACGCCGACACCGTTGGCATCCAAAAGCTGAAGACCCAACGTAGCCGGTCAAAGCGGTAAGCCATTAATGTTTATTAAGTAGTTCGGTCTGGTGGATCGGCGTTTGGCGTAATCCTTATGGGATGAAGGCTGACAAGGATGACATGGAAATCCAATATCTGCGACGCGAACTGGAACTGGCGATGTGTTGGGAGCGCACTGGTCGCAATCAACTTCGACGATGGCCGGTGCCCATTGTCGCGCGTGGTTTGACTCATAAAGAACCTCGAGCAAACCACTTCTGCAAATTCGAAAGAGTTCAGGTAGCGGACTTGTCAGCGGACGTTCGCGTGCGGTTGCTTCTGCGGGAGCTTTGGGCGGTTTCCCGCAAGCGGAGTAAGCGTACGTGTCAACACCGGAGGAAAACAGGCCGAGCGAGGGCAATTCATATTGTCCGCCAATTGCACGCCTCGCCAGTGGGGCAATCTTCGTGCGATCCGGCGCCAACTCCTCTTAAGGGTCACGAGCGCGCGTCAAGCATCCGCCGATATTGGCTGGTTTTCCCCAATCAACGGACAAGATCGACAACCGGCTGGTCCTTGCTGATCGTGCACCGGTCGACTTCCGCAAATGGGATTTTGCTACTGCATACCTTTCGGCAGCGATAGGCCAATAACAGTGATCACATGGAGTTGCGCAAGAACCAGATTGCCAGTATTCCGGCTCCCATTGTCAACGGCAGGTTTCTGGTCACCACAGCGACGGCCACAGCAATAGCACCCGCCAACCACTCCTGCAGACCACCGGAAATCACTGCGACCGAGACGAGCGCGACAATCAAGCACCCGGGCAGGGCATTCATTGCACGCGCCCATCGTCCGTCTTGTGGCAGGTTCTGGCCCAGATAGACTCCGCTTAATCGGATCCCGAACGTGGCAGCGGCAAGCGCGAAGGTTACGATCCAAGGATCAGCCATTTTCGCTGACTCCCGCGATCGCCGCTCCACCAATGCCGCCAAGTATGAGCGCCCAATTCGAACTTATTGTCCCTGTTCCGATCGAAAGCGCCACGATAGCAAACGACACCGCCCACGGCACGAGATCGCGTCGACCGGTCCACATTGATCGAGCGATGGCGATAAACGCTGCCGTGAAGGCGAAGTCCATACCGAGCGCTCTTGGCTCGGGGATCGCCGTGGCAAATGCCACGCCGGAGATGCTTGCCATGAGCCATGTTGCCATAAGGATCACGCCACCACCGATCAGATACCAATAGCCAACATTCTGCCCTTGGTTTCTCGTGGCAATCATCAAGGCCCAGTTTTCATCGGTCGTCATGTGGGCGCCGAAGGCAACTTGCCAGAACGGCCGCTCGGCGAAGACTTCGCGCACGGCCGCAGTCATGAGCATCATTCGCAGGTTCAGCGCGACGCCAGCAATGATGGCCGCAGTTGCGCCCGCTCCTGCGACGAGCCGCTCTACGGCGACAATCTGCGATGCGCCCGCAAACAACAATGTGCCCATAACGCCGGTCTGCAACTCATCCATACTCGCCTGTGCAGCGAGAAGGCCGAAGGCCAAACCGTAGACCGCGACACCAACTGCCAATGGAGAGATGTCGCGTGCTGCACTAAGAAACTCCTGTCGGGCTTGCGTCATCATGAATAACCAATTATACCGTGTTTAATGGTTAGTCAATCTGAATTGCACGACGTCCCCCCTTGGTTACCAGAGCATTTTATCGGCGGTCACCCGGCGCTGGATTTCACCAACACGATTTCGCACCGGCTTGACCCGAAACTGGCAGTCGACAGATTTGACACACCAGACAAAATTGCTGGTTGGTGTGAATTCGCACGCGTTTTGGACAAGCGCACTACTCGCTCCTTACGGGTCATGTCGGATCGAGATGCATCGATGTTGGTTCAGCGACTTGGAACACTGCGCGACCTGGCGGGC
>JBPCWB010000725.1:0-2850 GCA_051009955.1 Hyphomicrobiaceae bacterium
CCGACGCAGACGAGGTTACCGACGCACTCCTCGCACCGCCGAACGCCATGGCGCCGCCGCCCGAGAATCCGATGTCGGCGGACCGCGTTCGCTGGGAGCACATTCAACGCGTCTATGAGCTTTGCAAACGCAACGTTTCGGAGACCGCAAGGCGCCTGAATATGCATCGCCGGACATTGCAGCGAATCCTGGCCAAGCGCGCACCGCGTTGACTCTGGAAGCTATGGCAAGCGGTCGTGCAAAGACCGACGAATCCGTTTCAAATGCTTAACGGTATGCGATGGCACAGCCGTCTCGGCCCAGCCAGGAACAACCTCTTGAAGCTTCACATCTAGAAGCGACCCTGCCGTTCGATCTGCGCCTGCGGATCAGCGAGCGCATGTAACCGCATCGCAGCTGCGCGGGCCAGCCGCAACGTAATGGCCTTGCGCCGCGCAGCGGCAAGCCGTTCGTCATCACCGTGCCGCACGATCTCGGCCCCAAACCGATCAGCTATGATCAAGCCGACATCTTCGGGCACGAGGGTATTCGGAAAGTCGGCATCGACGGCAAAGTAGAAGCGGTCACAATAATCACGGTACTCCGGCCATTTCTGGTCGGACTTGAAGTCCTCAACGCTTGACTTGACCTCGACGATCAGGATTTCGCCATCCTGCGATGCGGCACAAATGTCCGCGCGGCGACCGCTCGGTAGCACAAATTCAACGATGCTGGCATAGTCCAGGCTTGACAGCAGACGGCGTGTGCCACGGGCTATCGCGAGTGCTGCCGGGGATTGGCGGCCATCGCTCAACCCGGCAGGCAGTTCAGAAAGGCCATCCCCAGGTTGATCACTATTCGGTTTTGTTGCCATTGCTTTGACATCACATGGTGAGATTCCGGCTAAGTCAATGACCAAACCGACATTTGAATGTTGCACCGATCCGAGAGAGAGTGGGCCGTCGGGACACGTCGGCGGCAAGAGAAGTTGCAGTAGAGAGGTTCGCGCAAAACAATGCGAAAAATGCTGAGCTCGCTTTTGAACCGAACGGACAATGAAGGGCAGCAAGATGAAGGGCCGCAATCTCCGATCCCGCCAACCCACCCGGCGGGCGACTTGATGAGCGCCCCGAGTCACGAGCCTCTCGCCGTCGATCAGCTTCGCCGTGTGGTCGACCCTGGAGCGCTTGGTTTCTCGTCGACATCCGAGCTCGAGCCGATCACCGGCCTGATTGGACAGGATAGAGCCCTCAAGGCCATTGAGTTCGGCGCCGGCATGAACTCGCACGACTTCAACATTTTTGTGCTTGGACCGGCGGCATCGGGCAAGTCGACGGCCGTCAAGTCATTCCTGGAGAAGCAGGCGATTGAGCCAGCGCTCGTACATGACTGGGTCTACGTCAATAATTTCGAGGACTTCAACCAACCGAACGCCATTCGGATACCATGCGGCCGCGCGCACAGCTTCGCCAAGGCGATGGTCGACGTCATCGACGAGTTACGCCAGACCGTACCGACGGCCTTCGAGAGCGAAGACTACCAGGCCCGGCGCAGGCAGATCGACGAGGGTTTCCGTGCGGGTCAGGAGGAGGCTTTCGAAGCGCTGAGTCAGAAAGCGCAGGAGCAGAACGTCGCCATTTTGCGCACGCCGAACGGCATAGCCATGGCGCCGATGCACGACGGTAAGGTCGTCAAGCCGGAAGTCTTCAACGGCTTGCCGGAAGAAATGAAGAAGAACGTCGAAGCGAAGATCGCGACATTGCAGAGCGAACTCGAAGCGATCCTCGAAACGGTGCCCAAATCCGACAAGGAGCGGCGCGAAAAGCTCGCGGACCTCAATGCGGAAGTTGCGGAGATTGCCGTTCAAGAAGCCCTGGTCGAGGTCAAGCGTGAGTTCGCGGGGATCGAGGAAGTCACAGAATTTCTCGAAGCCGCCGGCAACGATCTGGTGCGCAATGTCGCGCTATTCCTGCCACAACCGGAAGAAGCGCAACAAGTCGTGCGACAGCCAGTCGACGTGTCCCGCGATCCGCGCTTCCGACGTTACATGGTCAATATCATGGTTGGCAACGAATCGCCGGACGTGTGTGATCGGCCGATCGTCGAAGCACGCAACCCGACGTTCGGCAACATTGTCGGCCGGATCGAGCACATTGCGCAAATGGGTGCCATCGTCACCGACTTTCTACTGATAAAGCCAGGTGCATTGCATCGCGCGAATGGCGGCTATTTGTTGGTCGATGCGCGCAAGCTGCTGCTCTCGCCGTTTGCTTGGGAAGCCCTCAAGCGGGCAATGAAGGCGCGCGAACTCAAAATCGAACCCCCTGCCGAAACCAGTGGCATCATGTCAACGCAAACGCTGGACCCTGAACCCATTCCACTCGATGTCAAAGTCGTGCTGTTCGGCGACCGCCAGCTCTACTATCTGCTCGCCGCCAACGACCCGGACTTTGATGGCCTGTTCAAGGTACAGGCCGACTTCGATGACACCATCGAACGTTCGGAAGACAACCATGGCGCCTACTCCCGTCTAATCACGTCAATTGTGGCGAAGCACGAACTCAAGCATGTCGACGCCGGCGGCGTGGCACGCCTGATCGAGGAAGGCTCGCGGCTTGCCGACGATCGCGACAAGCTCTCCATCGAGATTGGCCGCATCGCCGATATCGTTCGCGAAGCCGATTTCTGGGCAGCGGAGAATGGCCATAGCGAGATCAAGCAGGAGGATGTCGCGCGCGCCATCAATGAACACATCCAGCGGTCAGATCGCATGCGAGACCGGGCGCAGGAGAGCATCGATCGACACATTGTGTTGATCGGCACCGAGGGACAGAAGGTCGGCCAGATCAACGGTCTTTCCGTTCTTCAGCT
>JBPCWB010000726.1:0-3283 GCA_051009955.1 Hyphomicrobiaceae bacterium
CGCCAACGCGGCGGAATTGTTATCGCAATTGCACATCGGCCAAGCGCATTGGCTGGAGTCGATCAGCTGCTCGTGATGTCCCATGGTCGGATCGTGCACTGCGGACCGAAGGACGATGTGCTCGCGACAATTGTTCGATCCGCACCTCAGAAACCGGGGTCTCTCAAGGTAGTTGGAGGCCCCGAAAAAACCGCGCCATGACAGTTACTCCAAATATCGGATTGCGCGTTTCAATTCGCCACCATGTCTATATCGGCTTGGTATTGGTAATCGTGATCGTCGGGGGTGTTGGCGGCTGGGCGGCAACAGCAGAAATCTCAGGTGCTGTGATCGCATCTGGTACCGTCGTGGTCGATTCCAACACTAAGAAGGTTCAACATCGTACTGGTGGCATCGTCAGTAATGTTTTGGTGCGAGATGGCGATCAGGTTACCGCCGGTGACATCGTTCTGCGCCTCGACCCCACGATACTGGCGGCCAACCGCGCGATGATTGAAAAGCGTCTCGTACAGCTCTTGGCACGCAAGGCGCGGCTCGAGGCCGAGCGTGATGGAGTCACAAATATTACTTTTCCTGAAAATCTGTTGCGGCGGGCGCGTGAGCCTTTTGTAGCCCGGGTTGTCGTGGGTGAGACGAAACTATTCGACCTAAGGCGTACCGCACTGACTGGCCAGCAATCACAGTTGCGGCAGCGTATAGTGCAAATGGCGGAAGAGATTGGTGGCCTGACCTCGCAAGTTAATGCAAAGAATGAAGAAGTCGTATTGGTTCAGCGCGAGTTGGGCGGCGCCAGGGAGCTGTGGGGCAAGAAATTGATGCCGATCGCCAGACTGACGGCGATCGAGCGGGAGGCCACACGTCTTGTAGGTCAACGGGGAAAACTAAAGGCAGAAATTGCCCGGGCAAAGGGCCGAATCACAGAGATTGAATTGCAGATTGTTCAGATCGATCGAGACCTTGCCAGTGAAGTTGCAGGGGAGTTGCGAGAGATCGATGCCAAGTTGGGTGAGTTCGTCGAGCGGAAAATCGCCGCGGACGACGAATTCCGCCGGATAGACATCCGCGCACCTCAATCGGGCACGGTGCATCAATCAACCGTGCATACGGTCGGCGCTGTCATCAACGCCGGAGAAACAGTCATGCTGATCGTTCCCAACGCCGACGACCTGACGGTGGAAGCGAAGGTCGCCCCACAAGACATCGATCAGTTACAAGTCGGCCAGACGGCAACACTGCGGTTTGCCGCGTTCAACCGAATGGTGACGCCTGAGATCAACGGTCGACTGAGTCACATTTCTGCTGACATCACGACTGATGAACGCTCCGGTTTGAGCCACTATGTAGTTCGAATTGCCCTTGGCCCGGACGATGTCGGCCTTCTCGGCAACGTTACACTTGTGCCCGGTATGCCTGTCGAGGCATTCATCCGGACTGGTGATCGAAAAGTCATAACCTACCTTGTCAAACCAATTAGCGATCAGATCATGCGGTCCTTTAGGGAGGACTAATATTCGCGTTTCATTGTTGTTGCTATCGCTGGGCCGAAGTGTTTTTCCGATTTCGACAACGGGGAGTGGCCCAGTACATTTGAAATGGCCGCCTTCAATGGATCGTGTCACTGCGTCGGCTGACGGGGATCGCACCGCCAAGCGAAAGCGTTCGGAGACTAGTCGTTTCGACTGCAACGTCGCATGTTCGTCGCCAAGTTCATGCGACCGACAGATTGCTTCGGTCGAGAGAGCTTTTCATCTCCGAGAACTCAGAATTCAATTCGGCGATATTCATCGGTCGGGTACCGTCCACAAGACGCACTTCGAATATGATGGCACTAACCCAGCGGACATGATTGCGACGACAACCGCAACAACGGGCAGAAACAGGTCACTGTTGGGGCCTGGCGGAACCACACCGTTGGCGGGCCCAATTCACATCCCGTATCGGAAGTCAAAGTGTTGCGTCTCATTGAGGATCTCGGTTACGTCCTCGATTGATTGGATCCTTTGAATCGCTTGCTCGAGTTTACCGGGGTCCGTGGTCGTACCGTGCAGCCGCACGGTGCCAGCGCTGACTTCCAACCTGATAGCGGATCCAAAGGCTGTGTCAGCCATTTCCGCTCGGAGGAGCATACGCACACGTTCCTCGAGCAGCTTCTCCTGCAGCCGAATGCGGGAGGCATCTGTTTCTGCGTAGGACGGATGCTCGGCGAGCAGCTGAATCTGACTGGCGCAGGCATCCACGGTCGTGCGGCTCGTATTGAGGATGATGTCGTAGTTCGTCGGTTCGCGCCAGTCCTGACAGAACCGGTGCCGAATTGCGAGTGCTAGTGCTTTGTCACTGCGTTCGATCGCTCGTCGTGCCAGTTTCTCGTTGGGAACATTGAAACGCTCCATTACTTCTGCGATGCGATCAGCCATTCGGGCATGGATCCGGACGCAAATCACGTGAGGAACGTCTGCGAGGAGATGCACGGCTCCCCAGCCGCGGATGAGAGCATTGCCCATTTTCGTTTTTTCGAGAACCTCTATGTCTGCGAGGCGGGACAATTGCGTCGAAGCAATGCTCCATCGTCCCAAAAATGACGCCCCAGGTTCCACAAACCGATTTACCGAGATCACGTTGGTATCGAGGGGATCGGCTGGATGGCGTGCGATGGAACCGTGATGCACGACTTCAATATCGAGTGTTGCCGCCAATCTGGCGGCTACGTCTTTGCCCAGAGTCCCTATCTCTTGGGTCATTGCAATGACAGTCATGTTCGGTCTCCAATGGCGCGCACCCGCGTCCCTGCTGGGTTGTTTGCGAGCCGGCCGACAGGTGTCGCGCTGTTTTTCTAGCAAGGTTGCCCGCTCTTCCTTCCTCGGAGACTGTCGTCGACGCTTCGGACCGATTGCCTCGTCGGGTGAGGGGACCTCTCGGCAGGGTCTACCTGGATGTCTCGTGTGCCAATTGCGGACGGGATTAACGTCAAGCCGTGGCGCGACTCTATCATCGCCGATTGACGGTCTTTCCGGCAATGAATTGGAGCAGGAAATAACGGGTAGTCAGTCTAGTCCTCAAGAAGATCACACTTGATAATAGAGATTCCGAGATAAGACTTTATTCTTTGAAAATGCTCATTGTTTGCCGTTGTTGCAATTGTAACGACGCAGGTATTTTCGGTGTTGAGTGGTGTTGCCATTCGTTTCGCAACACGCTTCTCCATGCATCGAGGCAATGCGAGCCTGATTCGCGGAGGTTTGCAGTCTGCTTAACGTCAATGGCAGCCCACTCACCACGTCTCTTC
>JBPCWB010000727.1:0-2862 GCA_051009955.1 Hyphomicrobiaceae bacterium
GCTGAATTCGGCGTGACGTGCGTGATCCAGACGACGGGATGAGCGAGCAAATAGCCCAGATATGAGTGAACTCCTCTCAGCAGCTGACATTCAAGACATGATCGAGCGATCGCATTTCCACCAGTTGTTCAAACCAACGGTCCTCGATGCCGATCACGACGGACCGCGCCTAACGGTCAGATATCAGATGCGGACGGAATTTGAGCGTCAGCCGGGGACCAATCAATGGCACGGCGGCGCGATTTCGGCGATTGTTGATACGACGGGCTGTTATGCCTTTACGATGTTGGCGGGCGAACTGTTCCCGACCATCAGTTTTCGCACGGACTATCTGAGACCGGCGATTGCAACAGATCTAACGGCCGTCGCACTGGTGCGTCGTGCCGGGCGATCCGTCGGCGTGGTCGATGTGGATGTTATTGATGATGACGGGAAGCTGGCTGCGGTCGGGCGCGGCAGCTATTCAACAAAAGCGGCTTCGTCCTGACTCGATTGGTTCGGTCCTTTCAGCCGACGACACTCGGCAGCCACGTGGCTATTCCCGGAAAAACGATGATCAGGGCGAGCCCCAACAAGAACAGCAACACAAACGGCCATGTCGCGCGGTAAACGTCGCTGATCGTCATGGTCGGAACCACCGCTTTGAATGCAAACAGCGTGTAGCCGAACGGTGGTGTGATGGCTCCCAGTGTAATGTTGATCAAGAACAACAGCCAAAACCAAACTGGATCAAATTCAAGGCTTTTGACCACCGGCTGATAGATCGGAATGGTTAGCAGAATAACAGCAATCGTATCGATGAACATGCAAAGCACAAATGGTACGGCAAGCATGACAACCAACATCGTGGTGGGGCCAAGATTGAGATTAGCCACCAATTGAACCAGTTCGCCCGTCGCGCCGGTGAATGCCAACAGCTGCGTGAACATTTTCGACATCGCCATGATTGCAAGGATCATGGCCGAGACGGTGATCGAGGCCATGATCGATTGCCCGAGCATGGCAATGCTGAGCTTTCGGTAGATCGCCGCGGTAATGAGCGCGCCGACAACGCCGGTTGCAGCCGATTCCGACGGCGTCGCGATCCCCAACATTATGAAGCCCATCACCGAGAAAACGACGACGACGAAGGGCAGTGTGCGAATAAATGCGATCATTTGGTCGCCGAGCGAAACCTCACCGCGTTCACCCTCAACGCTGGCGGGGGCAAGACCCGGGTCCATTGCAATCCTCACGAACACGTACAACAAAAAGATCCCGCCCAGCAGCAAACCGGGTATGACCCCGGCAATCAGCAGTTTGGCGATGGATACATCCGCGATGGAACCTACGATAATCGCAAGCAGGCTTGGGGGAATGATCGGCGCCAGACTTGCGCCACCGACAATCAGGCCCGCGGCGATATTCCGGTCGTAGCCTCGTGCGGCCATGCCCGGCATGATTGCCCGCCCGAGCATCGCTGCTACGGCCATTGCGACGCCCGACAAAGCACCGAATACGGCAGACAGAACGACCACCAGCACATACTGGCGGCCGCGCACCTTGCCGACCAGCTTGTCGATGGAATCAAACAATACATCCATGGTTCCTGAGCGAAATAGCAGTTCGCCCATCAGGATGAAGAGCGGTATCGATGCCAGCGATGTCGTCGAAACGGTGTCAAGAATACTGTTGGCGAACATCGGAAAACCGGCAGGACCGATGATCACGTAGACGCCAACCAGGATTGCGAAGAGGAACGCCAGAAAGATCGGTGCACCGGAGAGAAATAGAGCAAACAGGATTGCCATTCCGGCGAGTAGTGTTGTGTACCATTCCATCAGTCAGCTCGCTCGGCGAAGCCGCTCGCATCGGAGCGATGCGACGGGTGCGCGTAGCGCAACAGATAGAGTGAGCTCAGGGCCAGCCCAAATGTAATGAAGCCCGATACCCACCATTGCGGGATTGGAATAATGGCCAGCGTCTCAATGTTCTTTGAGAACTGACGAACATTTTCCTGAAGGCTGACGTAGGCGGCAAAGGCGAGGCACAAAAACCCAATGACGCTGATGATGGAATGTACGACGTTGGCAGCCCTAATTGGGAGCTGATCGACGAGAATGGTGACTGCGACATGGCCTTTGTCCTTGGTGACTTTGGGCAATGCCAAAAACACCGATGCGCACAGCGCATAGGATACAAAATCGCTGACCCATGCCGTCGGTGAATTGAAGAAATAACGGGTCACGACCTCATAGACGTAGAATACGACGATGAGCGCGAGGCCGATGGCAGCTGTGACAGCTGCCACCTGCGTTATTCCATCATGTAGTGCGTAGATCCTGGCGAGAGTGCTTTTCATTGCAAGACAGAAACACCTCGGCATGCGTATGCCAACAAGAAAGATCCGACCGCTTACATGCCCTTTGATGCGACGAAATCACGAAAGGCCTTGCCCGTATCGCCTGATTTCTCAATCGCAACTTCCATGGCACGCTCGGCGAACAGTTTGTTAGCCTCATCGAGCGAGTAGCCAATGCTGGTCGTCTTTGCTCCACCAGCTTTCATTGCTGCCGTTTCCGTGTCGAGCAGCTTGTTAAAGATCCCGATCGTGTCCTGCTCGAGTTTGTGGCCCGCATCCAACATGGACTTTTGCGTCGCGGCGTCCAGCGACTCCCATTTCTTCAGGTTCATCATGATCAGGTAGGAGACGGTTCCAAACGCCGGATCGGCCAGATAAGGGGTGACCTCGTGAAACTTGAACCCGACGGCGCCCACGCTCGGCCAGACCAGACCATCGATCACGCCTTTTTCGGCTGCCGAATAGAGTTCGCCAAACGGGATAACGACGGCTGTACCGCCGAGTGAAGCAACAATCTTGTT
>JBPCWB010000728.1:0-3802 GCA_051009955.1 Hyphomicrobiaceae bacterium
AATTCGAAGGCAATGAGCACATCGGCCGAATACGGTCGTCCGAGTGGGCGGAACGAGGCTTCTGCACCAAATGTGGATCAAATCTTTTCTATCACATCATGCAGAGTAGCGATTATCAAGTTTCTGCCGGCCTGTTTGAAGACCAGTCGGTGTTGCGCATGTCATTGCAGGTCTTCACCGACAGAAAGCCGCCGTTCTACGAGTTTTCCAACAAGACCGAGATGATGACGAGTGCAGAGGTCATTGCGGCATTCGCACCTCCGCCGCAGTAGCCCACTCTTGCCGTCAAACCGTGCCGCCCAATGATCCCTCAAGTTCGGCCATTTCCTGGCCACCTGCCATGAGGTCCTGCAGTTCTTCGGGCGTTATCTCACCACGCTTGGCGGTGCCAAGTGTTTTGCCTCTGTTCAGCACGGTGAAGCGGTCGCCCACGGCCATAGCGTGTCGGACATTGTGCGTGATGAAGACGACCGCAATCCCTTCTTTGCGCACCTTGTCGACAGTTGCCAAAACGTTGGACGTTTGGCGCACACCAAGTGCGGATGTGGGCTCGTCCAGGATCAGAACCTTTGCGCCGAAGTAAACAGCACGGGCAATTGCCACAGTCTGGCGTTCGCCCCCTGAGAGCGTACCAACCGCCTGATCGGCGCCGCGCAGGTTGATGCCCATGCGTTTCATTTCTTCCATCGTTACGGCTCTCGCCTTGTCATGGTCAAAGAAACTGAAGGGTCCGACTTTTTTCGTTGGTTCATTGCCCATGAAGAAGTTCCGACTGACGGACATCAGCGGGATCATTGCCAGATCCTGATACACTGTTGCAATCCCGGCGCTGATCGCGTCGCGTGGGCGCTCGAAGTGCATCGGCTTGCCCTCAAACATGATCTGGCCTGAGGTTGGCTTGTGCACGCCGGACATTGTTTTGATAAAGGTGGATTTCCCGGCGCCATTGTCTCCCAGCAGGCAATGGCATTCACCGGATTGGACTTCCAGAGTGACTCCAGCCAGCGCGATGACCGACCCGAAGTGCTTTTCAATATCAATCATTCGAATAATGGGGTCAGACATTTCAGCGCTCCCCGGTAATCATGCGGCGGATGTAGGTGTTCAGGATCACGGCCATCAGCAGGATGAGGCCAAGGAAGACACGGAACAGCGAGCTTTCCACCCCGGCAAAAAACAGACCTTGTTGCACAACGCCGAAGATGAGCGCGCCGAGCGCCGCTCCGATCACCGAGCCATATCCGCCGGTCAGCAACGCACCGCCGATAACAACCGCGATAATCGCCTCAAATTCCTTCAGCAATCCGCGGTCGGCACCGGCCGAACCAAACTCCATCACCTGGCACGTCGCGAAGACGGTTGCGCAGAATGCGGTAAACATGAACATTAGAATCTTGACGCGATTCACCGGTACACCCACATAGCGCGCCGCCTGTGCATCGCCGCCCGATGCAAAGATCCAGTTGCCAAACCGTGTTTTCGTGAGAAGGATATGGCCAAAGATAATCAGGGCGATCGCCCAGACGATCAGCATCGGAATGCCGTCGACCACGGGCTGTCCGGCTCGATTGCCGCGTTCGAAAACTGCGATCATACCGGCATCGCCCAACCACTGAAAAATCGGTTGCCCAATCTTGCCACCGAAGAGAGGTGCGAGCCAGTCGCCTTCAGCGGCATCACGCACACCACCGATAATGGTTTTGCGCTGGATGGTCTGAGGCAAATAGATTGTAAATCCGCGCAGAATGAAGAGGAATGCCAGCGTTACGATGAAACTCGGCAGCCCTGTTCGAATGACGATAACGCCATTGAGTGCGCCAATACCAACGCACAAGATGAACGTGATGATAATTGCGAACCACGTGGGCCACTCCATCGTGACTGAGAATATCGCGATCATCATCCCGGAAAAGCCGATCATTGAGCCCACCGAAAGATCAAACTCTCCCGCAATCATCAACAGGCAGGCGCCAACGGCGATGATCATGAACTGGGCGGAGACGATCGACCAATTCAGGATGCCCTGACTGGCAAACATGCCGCTGTCGTAGGCAAAGAGAGCGAAAAAGGTGAAGACTGCAACACTGCCGCAAATACCCCCCAGTTCGGGACGAATCAGCGCCTTGCGCCAAGGAGCCATTTCCCTGATGCGCTCATCGGCGGCCGGGGGCGTTTGTGTTGCGTCTGACATCCGTCGTCTCCGCGATTGAAATGAGAAAAGGGGCGCTCGCGTTGTCAAGCAAGCGCCCCCGTGATCAGCAAAGCTTAGCGATATTCACCGGCGAACTTTTCAACTTTCTTCAGGCCGTCTTTGGTAACGAAGCCCGGGCCCGAGTTGATGTTGTTGCCTGGCAGCACGCCGTAACGGTCCCAGTTCGCGAGAATGACAACCGGCAGATAAGCCTGCAGGAACGGTTGCTGGTCGATGCCCCAATTGATGGTTCCGTCTTTGATGCCCTTCACAATTTCGGCACCCAGATCGAAGGTGCCGAAGTGAATGGAGCCGGCCATGCCGTTTTCCTTGAGAGCGGCGATCGTCGGATCAGCTGACACCGGACCGAGGGTCAGAATGCCGTTGACGTCCTTGTTCGCTGAAAGATATGCAAGAACCTTGTTCTTGATCTCGGCCGGGTCTGTGCCCGAGTCCATCATCGCAGAGCCAAGCTTGATGCCAAGACCATCAGCGTAACCGCGGCAGCGTTCACCAACCGTTGGCTGCTGGATCGCATGGTTGACGCAGAGGAATTTGGTCACGCCTTCGCCCTTGGCGCGAATACCAGCCGCGCGGCCTGCATCATATTCAGGCTGGCCCACATACATCAAAGCACCGACTTCGCGTGCCTGTTCCGGAGTTCCGGTGTTCATTATGATGACGTCGATACCCTGATCAACGGCGGCCTTGATCGGGCCCTTGAGCACATCAAAGTCGGCAAGTGTTGTGATGATGCCATCTGGACTGGAAGCTGCGGCCTGCTCGATGATGCGAGCCATGTCAGCAATGTCGCCAGTTTGCGGGTTACGGTATTCGACGGAAACACCAACCTGCTTCCCGGCCAGCGCAATACCGTTCTTGATTGTATTCCACCAGGTGTCGCTGTCTGGTGCATGACTCACCAGAATGTATTTTTCACCTTCGGCGCTTGCTGTTTGTGCAGTGACGGCCAGAGCTGACACAGCCAGGGCTGCGGCAATAGCGAAATTTCGAAGAACGCTTCTCATCGTTAGAATTCCTCCCAGAATCAATAGATTACCGACCGGTAGGCGCCGTAATCCTATTCGACCCATGATACTAAGCACAGGACAGGAAATCTTGCAACCGGTTGCAAAGAAATTTTCCATCCTGTTGAATGGCAGGATAAGAGACAGGATTTTAGGAGCAAGGCATAATGGGAGTCACACTCAAAGAAGTGGCCAAAAAGGCAGGTGTGTCGCGCTCCGCTGTTTCACGCACCTTTACCGAAGGCGCATCCGTATCTGCCAAAACCCGCAATAAGGTTGAGAAAGCAGCTGCCGAACTTGGCTATAGCCCAAACTTTCTCGCGCGAAGTTTGACCACGCGCCGGACGTCGATGATCGGGCTCGTTTCGAACAATTTTCACAACCCGGCCTTTCTGCAAATCTTCGACAAGTTTACGCGCACATTGCAGGACAAAGAGTTGAGGCCGCTTCTGGTCAATCTCTCTATGGAAACCAATCCGGATAAATCAGTGACGATGCTGCAGCAGTATTCAGTGGACGGCGTCATCGTGGCATCGTCCACGCTGCCATCGGATTTTGCCCTCGCCTTTCGGGAGGCCGGCTT